>JAYTFQ010000607.1:0-2965 GCA_043734225.1 Anaerolineales bacterium
CCAATTCGGCCGGCATTTTATGACGGGCTGAGCAGACAAGTTGATGCAGGGCCAGGATCGGGGTCACGGCGCTGAGGCTGGCGCAAAGGATGTGGGCCGTGCTGGAAGGGCCAATCGCCGCGCCCACCCCGCCCAAAAGAAAGAGGCATTCCCGCAAACAGGGCCGCGCGAGCGCTTAAATAGCGAGAGCCGGGGACGCCGACCCCGGCTCTCTCAAGGAGGAGAAGAAGAGTTGTTGTGCCCTTCTGAACAAAACAATATCACAGCACTGCATTCCTTTCTTGATCAGGACCCTACGGGAACCCTACGGGAACCCTACGCTCTAACTGACTCAAAACCGTATGGGCGTGCGGGGGTATGGGAGTCTAGGGGTGTGAGTCACGATTTTGCCCCCATACGCCCACACCCCCACACTCCCACACTTCTTTTAGTCAGCATCCACCAGCTCCATCAACTTCGGGTACACCACCCCCGGCTGGGCGTCCGGCGCCTGGGGGTCGATCAGGTCGTGGCGCAGCTTGAGCTCGGCGGGGAACTCGTAGTGGACCAGGTTGGCGGCGCCGGCGGCGCGCCAGAGGGCGGCCAGCCGGGCGGCGGCGGCGTTGTCCACGTCCTTGTCGCTGGCGTTGGTGACCAGCACCACCGAGCGGGCGGCCGGGGCCTGGCGGCTGGCCTGGGCGCGCGTGGCAAAGCCCAGGCGCAGGATTTGGGCCAGGGCATGGCGCGAGTAGCGCGGGTAGGTGTACGGCCGGCCGGATTTTTCCATCAGCGCCGGCTCCCACCAGGTGTAACCATCCGGCAGCAGCGGCACCACGTTGGCCAGCAGCACCGTCACGGCAGCCGGCAGCAGCTTGAAGCCCAGGGCCGGCGCGACGAGCACCGCCCGGTCCAGATCGGCCCGGGTCTGCGCCGCCCAGGCGGTGGTCACCCCCCCGCCCGACAGCCCGAGCATGATCACGCGCTCGCCCAGCCCGGCGGCAATATCCACCGCCTCGTCGGCCAGGGCGGCCAGCTCGGTGGCTTGCAACTGGCCGTGCGCGTCGGTCAGCCGGTCCAGGCGGCCGTGGTGCGGCAGGCGCACCACCAGGACGTTGTCACCGCGCGCGAAGAACCGCTGCCCCAGCGGCATAAATTGCGGCAGGCCGGCGGTGTAGCCATGCACCAGCACCACCGCGCGCGCGGTTTTGGCGCCGTGGGTGAGCAAGGTGGTGCGGCAGTCCGGCCGGATCTCCCCGCCATCGCGCGCCTGCAGCGCCGTCAGGCGCTGCACGGCCTCGGCGTAGCTGGCCGCCGGGCGCGGGTGGGAGGCAATGCCGCCCAGGCCCAGCGGCCACAGGGCCAGGAGGGCGGCGGCGGCCAGCAGGCTGACGAAAACGATGAGAAGGATCGCTGGCCAACTCATTGGATATCAGGCGCTGGCCGAACCGTCGCGTTCGGCCAGCCAGCGTTTGAAGGAAGCCTGGCTCTCGCCTGAGGGGCGACCCAGGAGCAGATTCTCCAGGCTGATATCTTCATCCAGATCCGGCCAATGAATCCCCTGGCCATCGCCAATGAGTCGCCACGTCTGGCGCTCTTCCGGCCGTCCATGCAGCAGTCGCGGAAACCAGGCCAGCGGCACCGCGATCGTCCGGCCGTCAGCCAGGTCAACGCTGAGGGCATCCTCACTGATGCTGACTTGCATTGCCCGCGCAACCAACAGCTCAATCGGTGAAGTAGTCATACCAGCCTCGCAGCAGTTTCGCCTGGTTCGATTCGACCAGGCGCTGAATACGGTTGATCTCCGACCGTCCAAAGCCGCCGCTCGTCTGCAGGCGAACTGGCTCTAACCAAAACTTCGCCACGAATCGTTCGCGCTCAACGTGGACATGGGGCGGCTCGCCGCCATCACCCGCATAGAAAAAGAAGCGATACGGCCCAACCCAAAGAATCGCCGGCACGCCACCATTCTATTACAGATCGAATTCAATGGCCGATCAATGCCGCCAGCTTCGGATACACCACCGCCACGCGTTGGCCCGTTTCGCCCGGGTCGATCAGGTTGTGCGGCAGGCCCAGGCTGGCGGGAAACTCGAAGGTCTCAACGGCGCGGCCGTGGGCGCGCCAGGCAGCCACCACCTGGGCGGTGACGGTGTTGTCCACCGCTTGATCGCTGGCGTTGGTGACGACTACCAGCCGGCGGGCGAGCGGGGCGGACCGGCGCGCCAGGCCGCGCAGCGTCTGCCCGAAGCGCAGCGTCTGGGCCAGGCCGCGGCGCGAGAAGCGCGGGTAGGTGTAGCTGGGCGCGAACTGCTCCTTGAGGGCCGGGTTCCACCACACAAAGGCATCCTTCAGCCGCAGCGACAGTCGCACGGCCAGACCCGTCAGCGATCCGGGCAGCAGCTTCAGGCCGAAAGCCGGGGCGATCAGCACAGCCTGGTCCAGGCCAGCGTCGGTTTGGGCCGCCCAGCCGGCGACCAGCGCGCCAGCCGATAGCCCGGCCACGGTGATGCGCTGGCCCAGGCCGGCGGCGAGCTCCAGCACTTGAACGGTGTAGGCCGCCAGCTCGGCGGCCGTGAGGTGGGTGAGGTCATCCGTCAACCGGTCGGCCAGGCCGTGGTGCGGCAGCGGCACGCACAGCACGCTGTCGCCCTGGGCGTGGAAGAGCCGCGCCAGTTGGGCGAACATTTGCGGGCAATTGGCATAGCCGTGGACGAACACCAGCACGCGCTCGGTCGGGTGGCCGTGGCCGAGGAATTGAGTGGCGCACTCCGGGCGATGGGTGGGCGCCTCGCGCGCTTGCAGCGCGGCGATGCCGGCCAATGCAGCGGCGTAGCGAGCGGGCGAGGTTGGAGCCATGTTAGGCAATGCAATTCAGCGACAGACCTGCCACCTAGATTTGGCCCCAATAAGGCTACAAGTTGACCATAACTAGGCTGGGGGCAGGCAAAAAGAGTGGCGATAACTCTCCAAGAAGCGTACAACGGTG
>JAYTFQ010000608.1:0-2845 GCA_043734225.1 Anaerolineales bacterium
CCAATTCGGCCAAAACATCCTTGAGTACATTGTTCACAGCGAAGTGTCCGCGCCATCCGGCTGGGTAATTACGGCTGTAGGCCAAAAAACAGGCATGGGTTTATGATAGGGTACGGCGTAAAATACGCCCTGGTTGGTTTGTATCGGGCAAGACCCGGACAACCCGAGATCGTCGGGAGCCGGGCCGGCTACATAAGCGAAAGGCGCACGCATGCCCCACTATCCTTATCTCATCATCGGCAGCGGCATGGCCGGACACGCCGCCATGCAAGGAATTCGCGAGATCGACAGCGTCAATCCTATTGGTGTCATCGGCCAGGAAGCGCATAAGCCCTACAAGCGCCCGCCGCTGAGCAAAGACTTGTGGAAGGGGAAAGCCCTGGAGACGATCTGGTACAAAGCCGACTTTCCGCTAGTCGAATTTCACCTGGGGCGCACGGCCCAACGCCTCGATCCACAGCGCCAACAGGTGGTGGACGATCAGGGCGACGTGTACACCTATGGCAAGTTGCTGTTGGCCACGGGCGGCACGCCGCGCCAACTGGGCCGCGGCCCGGCCGATCCCAACATCACTTATTTCCGCACGCTGGATGACTACCAGCGCCTGCGCGCTCAGGCTGAAGCCGGCCAGCGCTTTGCCGTGATTGGCGGCGGGTTTATCGGCTCCGAGTTGGCCGCGGCGCTCGCGCTGAATGGCAAACAGGTAATCATGGCGCTGCTGGAGGATGGCATCGCCGGGCGTATCCTGCCGGCCGATGCGGCGCTCTATCTGAATGACTACTATCGGCAGCACCAGGTGACGGTTTTGCCGCACAGTGAAGTGGTAAGCCTCGAGCGCCAGGGCAAGGTGATCGTGCTGCGCACGAAAGACATCGCCAGCGGTGCAACGCGCCTGGACGAGGTGGACGCTGTGGTGGCCGGGTTGGGGGTGACGCCCAACACCGACCTGGCACGCGAGGCCGGGTTGACCGTCGAGGATGGCGTGGTAGTTGACCAATTCCTGCGCACCAGCCAGCCGGACATTTACGCCGCGGGCGATATTGCGCTGGCCTACAATTCGGCGCTCGGGCGCCGGGTGCGGGTGGAGCACGAAAACAATGCGCGCGTGATGGGCAAGGCTGCCGGCAAAGCCATGGCGCGGCATCTGGCCGGCGCCGAGGCCGAGCCATACGACTATCTGCCGTTCTTTTATTCGGATTTGTTTGATATCGGCTACGAGGCGGTTGGCCAGGTGGATGCGCGGCTGCAAACGGTGAGCTATTGGGAGAAGCCGCACGAGAAGGGCGTTATCTTCTACCTCAAGGATGAACGGGTGCGCGGAGCTTTGATGTGGAACGTCTGGAAGTTTGTAGACACGGCCCGCGCGCTGATCGCTGAACCGGGCCCGCTGGCGCCGCCGGACCTGGCCCAGCGCGTGCCGTGGGCGGCGCAAGCCAAATAGTCAGGAGGCAATGCTGTGGCAACTGAATTGTGGGTGGACGAAGACTCTCCCGAACCGGCGACCCTGGACATACAGCATCGCCAACTGACGGTCGAGCAGTTGGCGCGCTTTGAGGGCTACGCGGCCGAGATCTTGACGGCCCTGGGTATGGATTTGAGCACTCCCGGCACACGTGACACTCCGCGCCGCTATATCAAGGGGTTGTTCGATGTGACGAACGGCTACGAAGGTGACCATAAACTCGTGCGCGTCTTTCCAACCGAGTGCCACGATGGACCAGATTGTCGCTTGAGCCAGGTGGTGGAGGGGCCGATCTCTTTCTTTGCGATGTGCGAGCATCACGTGATGCCCTTCTACGGGCAGGCGTACGTGGGCTATATCGCCCACGAGCATATCGTGGGCATCTCAAAGTTGTCGCGCCTGGTGCGCCTGTTTGCCCGCCGCTTCACGCTGCAGGAACGGATCGGGCGCCAGATCGCGGAAGCGCTGCAGGAGATGCTGGAGCCGCACGGCGTGGCCGTATATCTCGAAGCCCAGCATCTGTGTATGCAAATGCGCGGGGTGAACGAACACGCCTCTCTGACGCGCACCACGCATTGGCGCGGCAATTACGATACCAACCCCAGCTTGCGGTCTGAGTTCTTCACGGCCTGCGGCCTTGAGCGCTGACCATTCCGAAACACGAAAAAAAGCCGCCGGGCGCTCAGCGCCCGGCGGCTTTTTTGTTGGAAGGGGCTCTAGGCGCGCCGGTAGGGGCGGCGATATCCAAAGAATAGATGCAGCACGCCTGCCAGGATGGCGCTGCCGATGATGGCCCAAACGATGGGGAACGCCTGGCCATCCACATTCAGCACTAGAAAGGGGGGCAGGTGAAAGGTGCCGGCGATCCACCAGCCCAGGTAGGCGCCGCGGAAGCCGACGGCGATGGCCGCCAGGCAGCCGCCGCGCGA
Organism: Anaerolineales bacterium; assembly: GCA_043734225.1. Classification (GTDB taxonomy): domain Bacteria; phylum Chloroflexota; class Anaerolineae; order Anaerolineales; family UBA6663; genus JAYTFQ01. The sequence continues at coordinate 2,392 of JAYTFQ010000608.1, forward strand.
AAAACCGACGATAACCTGGCCAATGGCGCCGGCCAACGCGGCGATGAACAGCAAGACCACGAAGCCCTATAGCGACTAATCGCCTCCAGGGACGAGTCAATGCTTGAGCAGCTCGTCGGCCGGCACGTTCAGAACCACCACGCCGCCAGCCACGCGCTCGATTTGGCCGCGCAGCGCATAGCGATGGTGTTTTAGAAAACCGGCATCGATGCGAATGAAGCCGTCGTGCTGGAGCCGCTCGCGCAATTCACGCGGCATGTTGTCGTCCGGTTCGAGCGCGTCGTCGAAGATAGGCACTGTGGCCGGCACCACCACTGGGGCCAGGATGGGCGCCCCCTGCGGACTGGCGACGGGCACGGGGCCTGCCACAATAACCTTTTGGGGCGCCTGGGTCGAAACGCTGGCGCCCCCAAAAGTGCCGTGAACAGTGCCCACTTTCTTGCCCGCCAGGTCA
>JAYTFQ010000609.1:0-13390 GCA_043734225.1 Anaerolineales bacterium
TGCCGGCGCTGAGGGCCACGCCGCCCTCCAATTGCGAGATGGTGTGGGCGATGATCAGAAAGTCGCGGTAAGTGGCCTCGCCCAACGCCGCGCCGTCGCAGTTGGGATGCTCATGGATGATGTCGTAGCCCAGGCTGATGTGCACCGTGACGGGGATGTGCAGCCGGTAGCCGGCGGCGCAAATGCTGAAGGCGCGATAGGGCATAGCCTCGGTTTCGATGGCGCGGCCGACGGCCTCGCCGGCGCCCAGGCCGTCGCGGTTGCCGGCGGCCATGATGTCGTTCAAGCGGCCGGTCTCGCGCCACAGGCCAAACTGGCCCTCGGATACATAGCGGGCGACGCTTTCGGTGCTGGCGCCGATGAGGGCCAGCTCGAAGTCGTGAATGGGGCCGGCGCCATTCATGGCCACATGGGTCACCAGGCCGCGCTCCATCAGGTCAATGACCATGCGCGACAGCCCTTGCTTGATGATGTGCGCGCCCATCAGCAGCACCACCGGCCGGCCGGCGCGGCGGGCGGCCACCATGCGCTCGGCCAACACCGGCAGAGCCGGGTCGTCCACCGGCGGCACGGGCGCGGCCGGGTCGAGCATGTAGTCCACTTTCATATCATGCACGCGCTCAGCCAGCGGCTTGAGCTTCAATTGGCTGCGATCAAATTGTGGGTAGGGCATGGCCTCATCCAGCGGGAAAGAGATAGTTCATCAGCGCGGTGGAATCCGAAAAGTCGGGGATAATGGCGTCCGCGCCGGCCGCGATCAACACCCCGCGTTTTTGTTGGTTGATCCCCTGGCGCTCGAACTCATTGGAGGCCACCCCCACCGCCAGGCCGGCCGCTGAACGGGCGCACACCATTTCCATGCGCCCATCGCCGAAGGCGGCCAATTCTCCGGGCGCCAACTGATGCTCGGCGGTCAGCCGGTCGATCAGCACGCGCTTGGCATCCAGGCCGTCGCTGCGCGCGCCGAGGATCTCGCGGATGTACGGCGCAAAGCCGAGCGCCTCGGCTTCCTCGCGCACGCCGCTGTCATCGGTGCCGGAGGCGATGGAGCAGGTGATGCCGCGCGCCGCCAGGGCCGAGACGAACGCCAACGCGCCCGGCACGCGCAGGTCGGCGGCCGGCACTAGCCCGGCGCGCAAATCGGCCAGGTGGTGAACGCGCGCGGCGAGCAGTTCCAGATACTCAGCCTTGTAAGCTTCAGCCGGCCGGGGTACACCGCCCGCCTCGCGCACAGTCTCGGCCAGCCATTCCATCTGCACAATGGTCGGCCGGCCGGCCAGCCCATAGATGGCTTCATGGGTGAGGGCTTGCAAACGGGTCTCGTCGTAGCCGGCGGCCTGCAGGCCGGGCGTGGCACGCAGCGCGGCGGCCATCTGGTCGGCCATCACCTGCTGCCAGCCGGTGCGCACTAATGAAAGCGTGCCGTCAAAATCGAAAACCGCCTGGCGCAGACGGCCGGGGGCGGGGTTAGGTCTGAGTATTTCCAAGAGGCCTCGCGATGCGGCGGCCGTGGGGGTATTCAGATTAACGTCCACTTGTGGCTAGTATATTGTCAGCTCGATGCATAGCTGCCAGAGACCATCCCCAAAGGAGCGCTGCGCGACCGGGCTCATATTTTGAATCGAGTGCATTCGCGCTGTTCAGAAATTGACAGGCGCGAATGACATACCGGGAGGTCCATCCCCAAAGGGGCGCGTTGCGTCGCGCGCTGCCATTGCGCAAGGCCCACCGCAGCACATTCGCGCTCAGGATAGACAGCCCAGGACAACGGCGTTTCTTGCGTCATACACGCAACGCGCGCGGCGTGACCACTCAGTGTGAATGTCATAGAGAGTCGGATAAGGTGGTTTCTCGCGTCATAACGTGCCGCGCGGCGTGTGCATTCAGAGCCCCAGTCCGTCGATTTTCGCTGGACAGTTGACTTGATAGAGGCGCGATTATAACTCGGGCGGCTGTTCTTGCTTGAGGATATAGCGGCACTTGGGGAAGCCGCTGCAGCCGACGAATGGACCGAACTGGCTGGTGCGGCGCACCAGCGGCTGGCCGCATTTGGGGCACACCTGCCCGGTGTGGGCCGCAGCGGTGTGCGGGGCCGCGGCGGAGCGAGACGCCGTGCCTGTGGCTGTGCCCGGCTCACCAGCGCCATCCGGTGCGGCGACGCGTTTACCACGCGGGGCCCGCTTGCCGCCCTTGCCACCCTTGCCGCGACCGCGCCAGGAACCGCCCTTCCCTTTGCCTTTACTCGCGCGCCGGCGCGGGCTGGCTGGCTCGGGCGCTTCGCCTTCAGTCCCGCTCACTCCGGCCGACGCTGCCTCGGCCGGCACGCGGATTTTGGGCTGGCCGGACATGGCGCCCTGAGCCTGGGTGATCAGGCTCGACAACGGGCTCCACAGGCCGCTCATCACCGTCGTCCACTGGGCCTGGCCGTTAGCAATGTCATCGAGTTGGTCTTCCAGGCGAGCGGTGAAGCCGACCTCGAACACGGACGGGAAATGCCCGACCAGAAAATCGCAGACAACGCGGCCCAAAGCAGTGGCGCGCAGGCCGCGGCCAATGGGCGCCTTGCCAGCATAGTCACGCTGATAGAGCGTGTCGACGATGCTGGCGAAGGTGCTCGGACGGCCGATGCCCAGCCGCTCCAGCTCCTGGATCAGCGTGGCGTCGGTGAAATAGGGCGGCGGCTTGGTGAAGTGCTGCTCGGGGAGCAGCTTATGACAGTCCAGGGTGTTGCCCCTGGTCAACGGCGGAAGCTGCTCGTTATTGGCGGTGTCCTCGGCGGCGGGCTCGTCGTCCACGTCGTACACACGCAGGAAGCCGGGGTCCAGCAATTGCCGCCCGGTGGCGCGGAAGACATACGGCAGCGGCTGCCCGCCGCGCGCGGTGGTGACCGTGACGGTGGTGACGTTATAGACTGCCGGCTTCATCTGGCTGGCCATGAAGCGGCGCCAGATCAGGGTGTAGAGCCTGTCCTGGTCCGAGGTGAGCACGGGGCGGACAGTGATGGGCAGCCGATCCGGCTTGGTAGGCCGGATGGCCTCGTGCGCTTCCTGCGCGTTCTTGACCTTCTTGGCATAGACCGGCGGACTGGCGGGCAGGGCTTCGGCGCCGTAGATGCGCTCGATCACCTGGCGGGCTTCGGCCTGGGCGATGGGCGAGACGTTGGTGCTGTCGGTGCGCATATAGGTGATCAGGCCCACCTGCCCCTCGCCAGGCAAGGTGACGCCTTCGTAAAGCTCCTGGGCGATCTGCATGACCTTCTTGGCCGGCCAGTGCAGCCGGGCCGAGGCATCACGCTGCAGGCTGGAGGTGATGTAAGGCGGAAAAGGGTTGCGCGAACGGCGGGCCTGGGTGACGTCGGCCACCGACCAGTGCGCGCCGGCCAGGCCCTCAATCACAGTCTGGGCGGCGGCCTGGGTCTTCAGCTCAGGCGGTTTTTTATCGATGCGATACAGCCGGGCCAAAAAGTGCGGTTCGCCAAGTTTGGAAAGCTCGGCATCCAAGGTCCAATACTCATCAGGCACGAACGACTCAATCGCCCGGTCGCGCTCCACCACCAACCGCAGAGCCACGCTCTGCACGCGCCCGGCTGAAAGACCCGGCGGGCCGGCAATGCCCTTCCACAACGTGGGCGAAACCTGGTAGCCCACCAGCCGGTCGAGCACGCGCCGGGCCTGCTGGGCGTCCACCAACTGCATGTCCAGCGCGGTGGGGTGGGCCACGGCGGCGCGGACCGCCTCAGGCGTGATTTCATGAAAGCGCGCCCGCTGCACCCGTTTGCCGGCCATTTCCTTGCGGCAGGCTTGCGCCAAGTGCCAGGCGATAGCCTCACCCTCGCGGTCCGGGTCGGTGGCCAGCAGCACTGTGTCGCAGCCTTCCAAGGCCTGGCGCAGGTCGGCCAGGGTCTTGCGCGCGCGCGGCACGAGATGATAGGTGGGCTTGAAACTGCCATCCAAATCCACACCCAGCTCTTTGGGTGGCAGGTCGCGCACGTGGCCCATGCTGGCGCGCACGACGTAGTCACGGCCCAGGTATTGACGCAGGGCTTTGGCCTTGGTGGGGCTTTCGACAATGACGAGGGTGGTCATTAGTTCCGCAGGTATGCGCTCGTCAGAGATTGCTTTGCATGCAGCAATTGCCTGGGCGTGCCTTCGAACATGACCTGGCCGCCCTTGTTGCCGCCCTCGGGACCCATGTCGATGATCCAGTCGGCGTTTTTGATGACATCCAGGTTGTGCTCGATGACAATGACGGTGTTGCCGCCGTCGACCAGGCGGTTGATGATGGCCAGCAGGTGGCCGATATCCGCCATGTGCAGGCCGGTGGTGGGCTCGTCCATGACATAGACGCTGCCCTGCTTGTGCAGCTCGCTGGCGAGCTTGATGCGCTGGCACTCGCCGCCGGAGAGGGTGCTGAGCGGCTGGCCAAGGGTCAGGTAGTCCAGGCCCACGTCGCTCATGGCTTGCAGGCGGCGGGTAATCTCGGGAATGTGAAAAAACGCCAGCGCGTCCCGCACTGACAGAGCCAGCACATCAGAAATCGATTTCCCATTCAGCTTGTATGCCAGCACCTCGTCCTTGAAGCGCTTGCCGCCGCACACCTCGCAGGGCGTCTTGACCTCATCCAGGTAGGCCAGGTCGGTGTAAATGACGCCCAGCCCCTGGCAATTTTCACAGGCGCCCTTGGAGTTGAAGCTGAACAGGGACGGGCTGACTTTGTTGGCCGAGGCGAAGGCTTTGCGCACATCGTCCAGGATGCCGGTGTAAGTAGCGGGGGTGGAGCGGCTGGAAACGCCGACGGCGGCCTGGTCGATGACGATGGCATCTGGGTGCTGGCGCAGAAAGGTCTGGTTGATAAGCGAGCTTTTGCCGGAGCCGGCCACGCCGGTGATCACGGTCAGCACGCCGGTGGGGATATGGACCGTGACATTCTGCAAATTGTTGATCTTCGCTTTAGCGATGCGCAGCTTGCCCTTGCCCGGCCGAAACTCCAGCTTGATTGGCATGGACTGCTGCAGATGCCGGCCAGTGAGCGTGTCGGCCTTGAGCAAATTGGCGTAGCTGCCCTGGTAAACAATCGTGCCGCCCGCCTGGCCGGCGCGCGGGCCGACGTCGACAATGTGATCGGCCACCTTGATCACGTCGCGGTCGTGCTCGACCACCAGGACGGTATTGCCCTTGTCGCGCAGCTTCTGCAGCAGCTCGTTCAGGCGGTGCACGTCGCGCGGGTGCATGCCGATGCTGGGCTCGTCGAAGATGTACAGCACTTCCACCAGGCTGCTGCCCAGATGCTTGACCATCTTGATGCGCTGCGACTCGCCGCCGGAGAGGCTGTCGGTGGCGCGGTTGAGACTGAGGTAGCCCAGGCCGATATCAATCATGTATTGCAGCTGCTCGGTGAGGGCGGCCACCGCGGGCGCCGCCACCGGGCCGGGGATGGCGCGGACAAAATCGACCAACTCGTCCACTTCCATCTCAGCCAACTGCGCGATGTTGTAGCCTTTGATCTTGCTGCTCAGCGCGGCCTGGTTCAGACGGGCGCCCTTGCACAAGGGGCACGGGCCAAAGGTCATGTAGGGCGCCACCGCCTTTTGCGTGCGAGTCGACAGGGTCTTCACATCGCGGGCGATATATTTTCGGCTGAACTTGTCGACGATGCCCTCGAAGGTCAGGTTGAACGGTTTGCCGCCGACATTGATTTTGACTTTGAACGGCGCGCCGTGCAGCAGGCGCTCCATTTCCGCGTCGGTGTAGTCAGCCAGTTTTTTGTCGTTTTTGAACAGACCGGACTGGGTGCAAATCGTCCAGCCCCACGAGTTGATGGCATAGTCAGGGAACAGCAGCGCCCCCTGGTTGAGGGATTTGGAGGTGTCCAGAAAGGCCTCCAGGTCCACACCGATTTTGCGGCCGAGGCCGCTGCACTCCGGACAGATGCCCTGCACGGCATTGAATGAAAAGGCAAGGGCTGTGCCCACCTGCGGCTGACCGACACGCGAGAAGAGCAGGCGCAGCACCGAGTAGATGTCGGTGATCGTACCGACGGTCGAGCTGGAGCCGCCGCCCAGGTGTTTCTGGTCGACGACAATGGCCATGCTCAAGTTCTCGATGGCGTCCGCGTCCGGCTGGGCGTAGCGCGGCAGGAAGTTGCGGACGAAGGTGCTAAAGGTATCGTTGAGCTGGCGGCGGGCCTCGGCGGCGATGGTGTCGAAGACGATGGAAGACTTGCCCGAGCCGGAGACGCCGGTGAAGATGGTGATCTTGTGCTTGGGGATGCGCAGCGAGAAGTTCTTCAGGTTATTTTCACGCGCACCGCGGATTTCGATGTATTCCTGTGGCACAAGGCTCTCCTTTTTGGCGCTCCCCGATCGACCATTTCAACTTAACCACAGGCGTGGGCGGCGCGATTTGTGACGCACGGGGCGTATTAGAACAAATGTACCGTATGCGCTGGCGGGCGTCAAGGCAGCGGATCGCTAGGGTGCATTTATGGATCGTGATCTTATTGTCATTGGTTGTGCCGGAGGCCGCCCCACCCCATCTGTTTTGAAGCGGCGCAAGCGGCGCAAGCGGCGGAATCCGGCAAATGAAGTGGCGGGCGACATAAAGTTGCGAGCCTTCGGCAGGCCAACGGGTCAAAGGAGGGGCCATCGGATGACTCAGCCCCAGGTGCTGCCGCCTCAGTGGATAATCGCTGGCAGGTAGGTTGCAAATGGCAGTCCGACGGTCGTGATCCGCAGCGTCACAGACCCGGCCGACTGGCTGGCAACGGTCACCGCCAGGCCGCTGGCGGCATCACTCCACAGGGGTGTTCTTATAGCCCTCCAACCCATCCGCATATTAGGTGATGGGGTGAGGCAAGCGAACGTAGGCGACACCGCTGCTGTTGGCCGGTGGACAGGCCAGCGCAGTCGGGAAATCGACCAGGACGATCAAGAGTTTTTGGTCGCCTGTGCGCGGGCTGGGATGCGTGACAGCGCTAATCCCGGCCCCCAGGTGAGGCGGCTCAAGCGGGCCGGCGCCGCCGGTTTGTGGCGGGCGAGCCGAAATCAGGCCGGCGGGAACACGCGCCGCAGCCAGTGACCGACTGAACGACCACGAGGTCAGCCTGACCGTCACGAGCTGTAGCGGGCTATGAAGGAAGGGGGGCGGGCCAGGTCCACGAACGTTCGGGATAGTTGATCCTCGCCTGGCGTTTTCACCAGCCGCTGTTCCCATCGCCGCGCACCAACTTGAAATGATAGCCGGGCGAATCGTTGCGCAGGGCAGCCAGCGCCGAGCCGGCCACCTGCACCCGGCTGAAGGCGCCGTTGCCGGCCACCGCCGACCCGATGACTATGCCGTTGGCGCCGGCGCCAGTGATGCTGACAGTGTCAACCGTCAACGCGCCAATGGCCTGGCTGCCATCCAGCTCCAACCCCGCAAAGGTGGGCGATTCGATCTGCACGTCCTTGACCAACACCTGCCCGGCAATCGGGCCCTGCTCGGACCAAATCTTGAAAGCGCCGTGCTGCTGGAAGTACATCGAGCCGCCAGCGCGGACGAGGGTATTGCGCTGGATGCTGGTGAGACCGCCAAAGGGTGTGGAGTTGAAGCTCTGAGCCACCAGGATGCCGGGGTAGCTGACAACGTCCAGGCACAGGTTGTCTTCGATTTTATTGTCCTCACCGCCATAGATGGCGAAGCAATTAGCGCGCCAGGGCAGTTGGACGGTGTTGAAGCGGAACAGGTTGTTGCGGTTAACCGGCCCACCCTGCTGCGACCAGGAAGCCAGGGCGTCATCGCCGGTGTTGCGGAAGTGAGAATTTTCGACGATGGAATTGCTGGTGCCGCCGGCAAAGTTCACCCCGTCGGCAAACAGATCGCGGAAGCGGCTGCCGGTAATGATCAGGCCGTCGGTCGTCCCCGGGCCGACCCAATAACCGACCTTGGTGTGCTCAACCCAGATGTTTTCCAGACGCGAGCCGACGACGGCGCCGTTGTTGAAGCCGTTTTCCGGCGACTGGTCGTTGCGGTCGATGGTCTCGCCCCGGATGGAAAAATCGTAATACTGGCAGCCGTCGCCCACACAGTTGAAACGCGCGAAGAAGCCATGCAGCGTGGTGTACCACATGCCCGCGCCGCGCAAGGCGACGCCGGAGACCGACAGCGCCTGGCTGGTGCTCTCAAATGTGCCGGGCGGCAGCCACACGCCAGTGCCCTGGGCTTTGGCGCGGTCAATACAGGCCTGGAGGGTGGGGCCGTCGTCCAAGCCGTCGTCCGGCACGGCGCCGCAATCCTTGACGATCGAGAGATAGCCGGCGGGCATGTCCTTGGGCGGACCAACGGGCTCCAGGTCCACCAAATCGATGACGTAATACGACGCCGTGTCGCCGGCATCTTTTTGCAGCCGCACGCTGGCCCAGGCGGGGATAGCGCCGACCAGGGCGCGGGCCTCGTCATAAAAATGGTGCGCGCCGGTGCCAGGCGCGTTGAAGGCATAGCCCTCGCCGCCATACGACCAGGCGAAGCGCGAGGTTAGGCTGAGCTTCTGGCGGAAGACGCCATCAACATACAGGCTGAGGGTGGCGGTGATGCCGCCGCCGGTTGGCGCATCGGGAATGACAAAGCGCACCACCAGCGCGTTAGCGGCGGCCTGGCTGGCGAATTGGGTGTAATCACCCACGGCGTTCAACTGCACCGCGCGCCGGCCGGACGACTCGGCTGCAATCATGCCAAAGGCGCGGTCTGGGCCGAGCAATTGCGCGTTGGTCTCGCCGGCCTCGGCTTCATACTCGGTCCAGGGCACCAGGGCGCCACGCGTGCCGGCCGGCACAGATAGGGTGGGCAAAGCCACCACAACCGGCGCGGTGGGCGAGGCCAGCGCCTGGCCGTTGGCGGGCTCCAGGCGCCATTGGGCGGTGGCGGGGTCGGCCACGGGCCGGTCGTGGCGCAGCGCTTCGCCAGCCGGGTCGGCCAACAGCACCTCCCAGTTGTGCCAGACGCTGCGGATGAGCGTTGGCCCGCCAGCCGGGTCGGTGTCAAATGTCCAGCGCGGGCTCTCCCAGACGGCCTCCACCGGGATGGCCTCGACCTCGTCCAGCAGGTGCTCAATCGCGATATAGTCGCCGGTGGCGGCATTGCGAATGCGTTTGCTGCCCTGGAAATCTTCCACCACCCACTGGCCGGCCAGGTCAGCCGGATCGGGGTGGCCGTTGCGGACGCGCTGGGCCACTTCGTAAAGATAGGTGCCGGCGGCAGCATTCTGGATGCGCACCCGTGGGCCGCCGACGGCGGCGGTAGGGGCCGCCGTTGGCGGCGCGGTTGGCGGCGGCTCAGGGGCCGCTAACGTGCTGGTGGCCGGAGACGTCAGGGTGGCGGGTACGGCGGTGGGCGAGGCTGGGACGGGCGCGCCGGCGCAGGCGGCCAACGTCAACGCAAGGGCGAGTTGGATCAAGCAGGCAAGCCGGCTCATTTCCGCTTACGGTGATGCTTGCGTTTGGGGCCAGACACGAGGTCTGACTCGGCGTCCGTGAATGTCCGAGCCAGGCCGGTCTCGATCTGTTCCAGCGCGCTGGGCTGCGGGCGCGGCGCGGGACGAGCGGCCTTGCTCAGCATGCGAACGGGCGCGGCAGATTTGACAATGCGGGGGGCTGGGCCCGATCCGTATAATTGGGCCTGCAGCCCCAGGCGGGCCTGAACAGCTTGCCAATCGCCAATGACCAATTCAGCCACCTGCCCGGCGGCGAACGCATTCTGTATGACGTCGACAGCGTCGATCGCGCGCAGATCGACCAGATAGGCCACCAGCGAGCCGTTGAACATCGGGTCTTGCTGGGCGAACAGGCCAAGCTGGCCGGCCAAAACGGCCGCGACGGTCTCGCGTGTTTCCGGGTGGCGGGTGCCAATCTTCTCAAGACTATGCGCGGCGGCGACGCGCGCCCACAGGCCATGGGTGTCGTCGGCCGCGTAGGCCATCAGAGCGGGAATCGCGCCCTGCCCCAGCATGCCAAACGCTTCGGGCAAGTCCTCGCCCACAAAGTCGTCGCCGGTCGCGTCGATGAGGCTGAACAACTCTACCAGCGGCTGGGCCGCCTCGGCGGCGTGCAGTTGGGCCAGCGCCCGCCAGGCATGACCAGGCGCCCATATCTGGGTGCCGCCCGAATGGGTGTCGTGTAATTGGGAATCGGTCGCCAGGCGGATTAATTCGGGGATGTGTTCTGCACCAATGCCGAGGGCCAAATAGTCCGGCCAGGGCTTCATCGGCCGGGCATCGCCGAGGGCCAGCAGTTGGTCAAGTGGGGCAGCGTACACTTCAGCAGTCATAGGATTAAGCCTTGTGGCTGGCGAGCCAGGCCACCGCGCCGGGTGTCTTGCGCCAGTGGTTGAGATAGCGGTGAGCGTAGTGGATGGCTTCGGCCTCATCGCCGGCGCCGTAGTATGGCGGAAGCTGGGTGGGGATGCGCTTGCGGCCGGTGAGGTAGCGCGGCACATATTTGTTGCCCTTGAGTGCGGCGGTCAGGCGGCGCTGCGCGGCGGGGCTGGCGCCATTTTTGCGGAAGGCCAGCAGCGCGCCGGTGTAGCGCCACTCGGCCATGCCATCCTTGAATTGCTTGAGCAGCGCCGCCGCGACGGCGGTCCGGTCCAATTCCAACAGCAGGTTCAACAAGGCGTAGCGCACTCCCTGATTGTCTTCAGGGTTCAGCTCGAGCAGCGCCTGGTAGTGCGCCAGAGCCTCGTCGCGGCGCTGAAGCGACCAGAGTGTGTGGGCCAGACCTTCGCGGGCGCGCATATATGGCCGCGTTTCCAACAGGCCCCAAAAACTGCCGCGGTTCTCGGCAAAGTACGCCGGGCCGAGCGCGCGCTCGCCGGCTGCGACAGCCTGCTGATAATACTCGGCGGCCCGCGCCAGTGAGTCCGCCTCCTCTTCCGCGAGGAGCACGTAGGCGTCGGCGCAGTCGGGCGAGGTGGCCAAGGCCTGGTGCGCCAGGACCAGGCGTTTGGCGGGGTTCGTTTCCTCCCAGGCCTGGTACATCAGGTCCTGGGCCTGGCGCAGCCGCGGGTCAGCTACATCTGCGCCCGCGCCGGCATGGGCCAGGATTGCGTCCATCATCCGTTGGTCCACCACCGGCACATCGTCCTCCGCATTGTCGTCATCCGCCAGCGTCACCCAATCTTGCGGGTGCACCGGGCGCCGGGCGAGCGGCAGTTGGCCGCCGGGATAGGTGGCGCGCACCGCGACCTCGCCGGCAGCGGTGGCGACGGCCAGCGTGGTTTCAAAGGGGTGGTATTCTCCCTGCCCGTCGGGCCGCAAATGGTCGCGCACCAGCAGCGGGACAGCCCGCAGCGCCGCTTCCAGCCAGCGCAACTCGGCCGCGTCGGGCCGGCGCAGGCTGTCGGCGGCTTCGATGACCAGCGAAAGGGCATACGCCTGCGGCCCGGCTACTTCCCAACTATAGCGCTGGAGCGCATCGAGATCGTCAAACGGGAGCAACTCCGGGCCGCCATAGAACAGCGCCAGGTGTCCAGTCATTAACTCACGCGGGTCATCCGCGCCCAGGTAGACCTTCTCAAACGCCGCCCATGACTTGTAAACTCCCAGCCCATACTCCACGCCGCCATTGCCCATGATGGAGGCAATCCAGGTGGCCCCGCCCCGGGCAGGGATTTGCAGCGCAAAGGTCTGGCCGTTGTTCAACGCGATCCACGGGGCGGCGCGGTAATATTCAGCCGCCGCGGCGAACAAGCCGCCCAGCGATTGGGGCGTGGCGCCGGGCACGCTCATCAGCCCGGGCGCCTCCGGCCGGCCGCGGATTTCGTCTTCCAACAGATGCAGCTCCTCTTCCAACTGCGGCAGCGGGCCAACCTCGCCGGCCACACTGACGCGCGCCAGGCCGGGCGCCAGGGCCTCGGCCAGCACCGGATCGGCAAAGCGCACCACGGCCGGGCGGCGCGGTTTGCCGCTGCCGCGGGCGGGTTGGTTCATCGCTTTGGCCACAAGCGCTTCAACGGCCAGCGCCGTGGGCGGCGCCTGAAACACATCCTGGTTGGTGAGCGTGCCGTGATCCAGATCGAGCACCAGCGCCACAAACGGGCGCCAGGCGGACTGGTTTGGCTCGCTGATCCAGACTCGCAACTGAGCGACGAGGACGGCCCAGGTTTCCTGGGTCTGCGGACGGTCGGAGGGCCGGAGGGTGCGTTTGGTTGGCATCACAGTTGATTCTAATGCAAGTGTAGAATGATGTCTGCCCGGCGTTAAGCCGACCCTTATGACCGACACCCCCGCCCCAACCGAAGTGACGCTGTACACCGACGGCGCCTGTGACCCGAACCCGGGACCGGGCGGCTGGGCGGCGCTGCTGCTGTTTGGCGATCGCCAGAAGGCGCTGACCGGCAGCGACCCGCAGACGACCAACAATCGCATGGAGCTGCAAGCCGTGATCGCCGGGCTGGAGGCGCTTAGCCGGCCGTGCCGGGTGCGGCTATATACCGATTCAGAATATGTGCACAAAGGCGTGACGGAATATCTGGCGCGCTGGAAGGCCAAGGGCTGGCGCACCTCGGCCAAGGCGCCGGTGGCCAACCGTGAGCTGTGGGAAGCGCTGGATGCCGCGCTGAAGCGACACGCGATTGAATGGCATTGGGTGAAAGGCCACGCCGGCGACCCGCACAACGAAGAAGTGGATCGGCTGGCGACCGGCATGATTGCGCGGCGGGCCCTGCCGACGGCCGACACAACCGCCACGCATGTTTTTGCGGGCGCCTCGTGCCTGGGCGCAACCGGACCGGGCGGCTGGGCGGCGGTGGTGCGCGCGGGTCAAGAAACGCGGGAGCTATCCGGGCGTGAGACGCACACCTCGGCCAACCGGCTGCACCTGCTGGCGGTGGTGCGCGGGCTGGAGGCGCTGCCGGCCGGCGCAGCGGCGAATGTGTACACGCCGTCGGACTATGTGGCGCAGGGCGCGGAACATTGGGTGAAGCAGTGGGCGCGCAACGGCTGGCAGACGAAGCAAGGCCAGCCGGTGAAGCACGCCGAGCTATGGCAGGCCATCTTGCAGGCGCGGCAGCAGCACAGCGTTGAGTGGCACTGCCTGAAGAATGAGGCGGCGCGGCCGGAAGAGTCCAGGCGGGCGGATGAGTTGGCGCGCGGCACGGCACGGTAGACGGCCGCGCGCCGGGCGAGTGACAGGCAAACGGTCAGGGCGCGGGGGCTATGCCGCCCGGGTGGTGGGGCTTTCTTAAAGTCCGGTGTGCCGTTGCACCGCCTGTGTCTGGCGGTTGAAACCGCGCCTACGAACGCGACTTTAAGAAAGCCCTAGCCCTGGCGGCGTGGAAATTGACTTAATTGGAGGGAATACTATGATTCTCCCTTGCGCCGTAGACATACAAGGCTGGTTTACAACGACATGATCAACGAA
>JAYTFQ010000610.1:0-7044 GCA_043734225.1 Anaerolineales bacterium
CCCGCTGCTCATGTTTTTTTCAAATTTTCATAGGTCTTCGCTGGCAAGCCCTGGCGCCTCAGCGCGAGACCATCTCCAAAAACGCCGCCGTCACCGCCGGGTCAAAGTGCTGCCCGGCCTGTTCGCGCAGGTACGCCCGCACCCGCTCGGCCGGCCAGGCGCGCCGGTAGGGCCGGTCGGAGCGCAGCGCGTCCCACACGTCCACCACGGCGAAGACGCGGGCTGAAAGGGGGATTTCATCCCCCTTCAGCTTACGCGGATAGCCGCTGCCATCCCATTTTTCGTGGTGGCAATAGGGGATCTCCAGCGCCGGGCGCAGATAGTGGATCGGCGCCAGCATTTCATAGGCCAGCGTCGGGTGCTGGCGCATGATGGCCCACTCCTCGTCGCTCAGCGGGCCGGGTTTAAGCAGGATCTGATCGGGCACGCCCATTTTGCCGATGTCGTGCAGCAGCGCCCCACGGCGCAGGTGCAGCAGGGCCTTATCGGGCATGCCCATGGCGGCTGCCAGCCGCTCGGACAGTTGGGTCACGCGCTGGCTGTGGCCCTCGGTCTCGCGGTCGCGCAGATCCAGCGCCCGGCTCCAGCCTTCGATGGTGGCGTCGTAGGCCAACTGCAGATCGCTGTTGGATTGCTGCAGCCGGTTGAACAGGGCGGCGTTATCCAGCGCGATGGCGGCCTGGCCGGCCAGGGCGGACAAGAAATTCAGCCACTCCGGCGACGCGTCCAGCCGGCTGCGATGAAACAGTTCCAGCACGCCCAGCACCTGGCCCTTGGCGATCAGCGGCACCCCGAAATAGCTGACAAAATTGTCAGCTGACAGCAGCCCGGTGCGGGTCGCCGCGCGTTCCTGCTGCAGGTTGGCCGTCACCATCTGGCGTTCCAGCACCGCGCGGCCCGCGCGGCCTTCACCCACCCGCGTGCGCGCGTGCTGAAAGGCCTGCGAGTGAAAGCCACGGCCGGAGGCGTACGACAGCGTCTGGTCGTCGGCGTCCAGCAGCAGCACATCGGCCGCATCCACCTTAAGTTGGCCGATGACCTGGTCCAGGAACACGGCCAGGGTCAAGGCCAAATCCAGGCTGGCGGAGATGGCCTGGTCAATCGCCCGCAGCGCGTCGAGTTGGCTCAAGCGCTGTTTGAGCTGCAGCTCGGCTTGCCGCCGGCCGGTGATGTTGCGCGAAATGCCGACGATGCCCACCACCAGCCCGGCCTCATCGCGCAGCGGCACCGTGGTCGTCAACTGCCAGCGCTCCTGCCCGTTTTCATACATCATTTCTTCGCGGTCCAGCAGCGGCTGGCCGGATTGCATCACCACCTGCTCGTCGGTCAGAAACTGCTCGGCCAAATCGGTCGGGTGCAGGTCTAAATCGGTTTTGCCGATGACTTCCTCCGGCGTGTGGCCCATGCTGCCGGCGCTGGCGCGGTTCGCCAGCGTGAAGCGGCTGGCCCGGTCTTTGGCATAGATAAAGTCGGGGACGTTGTCGATGAGCGTGCGCAGCAGGTTGCGGTCCTGGGCCAGCGCAATTTCGGCCTGCTTGCCGCGCGTAATGTCGCGCGAGATGCCCACCAGGCCGATGACCTGCCCGGCGGCGTTGTGGAGCGGCACGGTCGTCGTCAATAGCCAGTGCAGCTGCCCTTCAATCAAGACCTGTTCTTCCCGGTTCATCAGCGCCTGGTTGGCGCGCATCACCGCTTGCTCGTCGGCGAAGAATTGCGCCGCCTGTTCCGGAGGGTGCAGCTCGAAATCAGTCTTGCCCAGCACCTCGTCCGGCGTGTGGCCCAGGCTGGCGGCGCTGGCCTGGTTGGCCAGCGTGAACCGGCTGTCGGCATCCTTGGCGAAGATAAAGTCTGGCACGTTGTCGATCAGCGTGCGCAGCAAGTTGCGTTCGCGGGCCAGCTCGATTTCCGCCTGCTTGCTTTGAGTGATGTCGATCAGCAGGCCGTGCGCGTACTGCGGCCGGCCGGCCGCGTCTTGCACCAGGGTGGTCTGGTTGCGGAACCAGCGCGGCTGGCCGGCCTTGTTCAACAGCCGGTATTCGATGTCCAGCGGCCGCCCGGCCGTGTCGGCCAACTGCACCTCGGCCATCACGCGCGCATAGTCGTCGGGATGGACTTGTTTTTTCCACAGCTCGGGGTCGGCCAGCCATTCGGCCGGCGTGAAGCCCAGTTGGGTTTCCACCTGGGGATTGATGTAGGTGGTGCGGTTTTCCTGGCCAAAGGTAACCACATACACAATCACCGGCACCTTCTCCACCAGTGAGCGGTACTTTTCCTCGGCGGCGCGCAGGGCGGCCTGGGCCTCGCGCTGCTGCTGGCGCCCCAGCGCGTCGCGCAGCTCGCGCTCAATGGCCGGCCCCAGCCGCGACAAGTTGTTCTTGAGAATGAAGTCGTGCGCGCCAAACTTGAGAGCCGCGACGGCTTGCTCTTCCTGGATGGCGCCCGAGATAATGATGAAGGGCAGGTCTTGCCCGGAGGCGCGCAGCAAGCTAAGCGCCTCCGGCGTGCTAAAGCCCGGCAGGGAGTAATCCGAAAGCACCAGGTCCCAGAGGCCGGCCGCCAGGGCGGCGGCCATGCCCGTGGCCGTGTCGACGCGTTCGATGGCGATCGTGTAGCCCGCGCGGCGTAGATGCGCCCCGACCAGCAGCACGTCGTTCTCGACGTCCTCGACGTATAAAATGCGGAGTGGATTGCCTATTGTTCCCCCAGGCGGCGCCTCATTGATCCGGCTGGCAGCTATTATATAGCCGTCCCGAATAGTTGGCGCCGGCCGGGCCGCCTCACCCCCAGGGCTTTCTTAAAGTCGCGTCGGGCGGCTGAAGCCGCGGCACGCGATAAGGCCGCGAAGGCACGACCCACACCTGCGGTGGGGCAGGTGAGCCGACCTGCGTCGGCTCGATTTGACTATAGGCAGCCCGCGGAGGCGGGCTCACCTGCCCCAACGCAGTTGCGGGTCGTGCCTTTCGTAGGCGCGGTTTTAACCGCCAGGCACAGGCGGTGCATTGGCACACCGGACGTTAAGAAAGCCCAGCGCCTCACCCCCGACCGCTCTCCCGGCCGCGAGAGACAAGGGCGCGGCCAGGCGAGGGGGGAGCGGAGTGATGCAGCGCACGTTTGCCCCCAAACTGAAATACTCCCCAATCGGGGCCAGCCCAGGCGCTGCCTGGCGTTTGGCTGAGTTTGCCCGGCGCGTGCCGTGGCGGGGCGATCGGCGCTCGGGTGGCACCCCCCTGCCTGTTTTCATCTGGCTTATGTGGCTTATGTGGCGGAAGCCCATAAAAATAGGCAAATGGTGAAAAATGATGTGGCTTTAAGCCCCAACACATGTGGCGGGTGACATAACACGGTGGGATCGCAAACGCTGAAATGCGCCTGAACGCCGCCTGCCCCAGCCTCCTCACGTTCATGCAGTGGTTCAAGACCATGACCACCAACGACTATATCCGCGGCGTGAAAGCCCTGGCCTAGCCGCCCTTCCCCGGCCAGCTCTGGCAGCGCGATTATTACGAACGCGTCATCGGCCACGCGGCCGAGTTGGATGCCATCCGGCAGACCATCGCCAACAACCCGGCGCAATGGGCGCTGGACGCGGAGAACCCGCGGAAAACCCGGCGCGCTCCGCGGGTGTCACATAATCACGAAGCGGCTGCTTCCAAACTGCCCCACGTACCACGTACCGCGCACTACGCGCCATGCGCCACTCAAAACACCACCTCCAGCGCGCTCATCCCTCTCAGCTCCAGGGCCGGCCGCCAGGCCAGCGGTTGGCTCGGGTCAGCCAGGCGCAGGTTGGGCAGCCGCGCCAGCAGGCTGGCAAAAGCAATCTCGT
The DNA here is from genome assembly GCA_043734225.1 of Anaerolineales bacterium. GTDB lineage: Bacteria > Chloroflexota > Anaerolineae > Anaerolineales > UBA6663 > JAYTFQ01. Next base: position 3,827 of record JAYTFQ010000610.1, read on the forward strand.
CCTCCAGCCGCGCCAGGGGCGCCCCCAGGCAGTAGTGGATGCCCTGGCCAAAGGCCAGGTGCCGGCTGTCGCCATGGGTCACATCCAGTTGGTCCGGCGCGCCGGCCAAGGCCGGGTCATGGTCGGCCGCCGCCACCGCCAGCATCACGTGGCTGCCCTTGGGCAGCGCCACTCCGCCGATCTCCAGGTCCACCGCGGCGTAGCGGTTCACCATCTGCACCGGGTTCACCAGCCGCAGGATCGCTTCCACCGCCGGCTTGATCAGGCTGGGGTCTTGCCTGAGTTTTTCCATCTGCTCGGGCGCTTGCAGCAGCGCCAGCGTGCCATTGCCGATTAGATTAACCGTCGTCTCGTGCCCGGCGATCAGCAGCAGGATGGTGGTGCCGATCACTTCGTTCTGGCTGAAGCGGTCCCCGTTCTGCTCGGCGTGGATCAACTGGCTCACCAGGTCGTCTTGCGGGTCTTTGCGCCGGGCGCGCACCAGCCGGCTCACATACTGCGCCAGCGGCAGCATCTCCGGCACCAGGCTGGGGGTCTCATTGCTCAGCGCTCCCGAGGCAATGATGGCGCCTGACCATTTGCGAAACCTGGCCTCGTCGGCGGTGGGCACGCCCAGCATCTCGGTGATGACGGTGATCGGCAGCGGAAAGGCGAAGTCGCGGATCAGGTCCATCTGGCCTTTGGGCAGCGCCGCGTCCAGCAGCCGGTCGGCGATCTCTTGCACGTGCGCGCGCATCTGGTTGACGAACTTGGGGGTAAAGGCGGCGTGCGCCAGCGCCCGCAGCCGGGTGTGCTCGGGCGGGTCCGCGCGCAGCATGTTGGTGTTGTTCAGGTTGGGGCGCAGCCCCATCCGGCTGAGCAGGTCGCGCGGGCGGGCGTTGTGGATGTTCTTCACCAGCCGCTCGTCCTTCAGCCCGGCCAGCACATCCGCGTAGCGCGTCACCATAAACACCTGCACCCCGTTAGGCAGCATGGTGGGGTAGGCCGGCGTCTCGGCGCGCATCTGGGCATACACGGCATACGGATCGCTCTTGTAGGTTGGGTCCGCCAGCGGACCGGTTGGTTTTTTGGACATATCGACCTCTTTCCGAACCAGTCTACCATTTTCACGCCGCCACGGCCGGCGGGCCGCCGCATTCCATTCGCCAGCCAGCCCCGAAAGCCCAAATCAGTGGTATTATTATTCCTTCAGTCGCCCCGCGGCTGGTTACCAGCTAGACGAACCGCCTCGGTCCGTTTCTGACCGGGGCGTTTTATTGCAGTTGCGACGAAAGACGAATGGCGAAGGACGATAGTTGTTACGCGCAGCGGTCCTTCGCGCACCGTTCTTCGTCAGGCAGAATTGACTAGGTGTCGCTATGCAGATTATCCGTACTGACCTCCGCAACATCGCCATTATCGCCCACGTCGACCACGGCAAAACCACCCTGGTGGACGGGCTGCTGAAACAGGCGCATACCTTCCGCGACAACCAGCGCGTGGCCGAGCGCGTCATGGATTCCAACGACCTGGAGCGCGAGCGCGGTATCACCATTCTGGCCAAGAACACCGCCGTCACTTATAAAGACGTCAAGATCAACATCGTCGACACGCCCGGCCACGCCGACTTTGGCGGCGAGGTGGAGCGCGTGATGAACATGGTCGATGGCGTGCTGCTGCTGGTGGACGCGGCCGAAGGCCCCATGCCCCAGACGCGCTTCGTGCTGCGCAAGGCGCTGGAGATGGGCCACAAGGCCATCGTGGTCATCAACAAGGTCGACCGCAAGAATGCCGACCCGGCCGGGGCGCTCAACAAAACGTTCGACCTGTTCATCGAGCTGGGCGCCAGCGAAGAGCAGGCGGATTTCCCCGTCATCTACACCAACGCCCTCACTCAGCAGGCCGGCATCACCAAGGACCTGTCGCCCGATTATCAGCCCCTGTTCGACGCGGTGCTGGAGCATATCCCTGCCCCGAAAGTGGACCTGGACGCGCCGACCCAGATGCTGGTGACCACCCTCAGCTATGACGACTACAAAGGCCTGATCGCGGTCGGCCGGCTGTTCAACGGCACCATGCGCGAGGGGCAGAACGTCGTGCGCATCCGGCCTGATGGCCAAAGCGTGGTCCCCGGCCAGCTCACCTACCTGTATGTCTTTCAGGGGCTGGACCGCATGCCGGTCACCGACGTGAAGGCCGGCGACATCGTCGCCCTCGGCGGCCTGGATGAAGTGCACATTGGCGAGACCATTGGCGACCCGGATCATCCGGTGGCGCTGCCCGTCATCCGGGTGGAAGCGCCCACCGTGCGCATGACCTTCGGCGTCAACACTTCGCCCTTCACCGGGCTGGAAGGCACCTGGGGCACCTCACGCAAGCTGCGCGAGCGCCTGTACAAAGAGCTGGAAGCCAACGTGGCCCTGCGCGTGCAAGACACCGCCTCGGCTGATACCTTTATGGTCTCCGGCCGCGGCGAGCTGCACCTGGCCATCCTGATCGAGACCATGCGCCGCGAGGGCTACGAGTTCCAGGTCTCCCGGCCGGAAGTGATTTATCGCGCCGGCGAGGCCGGCGAAACGCTCGAGCCGGTGGAAGAAACGCACATCGAAGTGGCCGAGGTCCACATGGGCGCGGTCATCGAGATGCTCGGCAAGCGCCGCGGCCTGATGACCAATATGTCCCAGGCCGGCGGCTCGGTCTACCTGACCTATTTTGTGCCCACCCGCGGCTTGCTCGGTTTCCGCTACCAGTTCCTCACCGCCACGCGCGGCACCGGCCAGATGCACACCCTGTTCCACGACTATCTGCCGCTGTCGGGCGCGATTGACCAGCGCGAGGTGGGCAGCCTGGTGGCCGGCGAGCGCGGCACGGCCACGGGCTTTTCCATCCGCAACGCCGAGGAGCGCGGCACCCTGTTCATCGACCCCGGCACCGAGGTGTACGAGGGCATGGTCATCGGCCAGCACCAGCGCCCGGGCGACCTGGTGGTGAACATTGCCAAGAAGAAGCAGCTGACCAACGTGCGCGCGGCGCGCGCCGAAGTGCTGGTGAGCCTGACCCCGGCCCGCAAGATGAGCCTGGACGAAAGCATTGAATACCTGTCCGAGGACGAGCTGCTGGAGATCACGCCCCAGAACATCCGCATCCGCAAGCGCATCCTCAACAGCGATGATCGCGGCAAGCAGCAGAAGAAGGTCAAGGAAGAACTGCTGGAAGCCTGATTACTCAGCCTTCCGTTG
>JAYTFQ010000611.1:0-2870 GCA_043734225.1 Anaerolineales bacterium
TCGTTGGCGGGCCCAAGCGCCTGAGCAGCTACCTTTTTTGCCTAATCACTCACAAACTCGACTGTTATGTTCTTGCCGGTCTCCTCCCCCAGCGCCCGCGCCACCACGCCCGCCAGCCGGCGCGTCAGCCAGTCGCGGCTTTGGCGGGTCGGCGCGGCCAGCACACACCGCCGCTCGTCCAGCCGCGCCGGCCGCAGCGCGCACAGGTGCGCCGCCACCACGCTCGGCGGCAGCTCCAGGCTCAGCCGCTCCAGCACCTTGTGCCACAGCGCCCATTCGGGCGTATCCGGCTCAGCCGGCGCGGCCTCGGCCGCCCCTGCCGTCTCGCCCGCGCCGGCCCCGGCCGCCACGGCCGCCTCCTCGGCGTCCGCTGGCTCCGGCTCGGCCTCGCCCCCGCGCGCCGCCCAGGCCAGCGCCGCCTCAAACGCCAGCCCCGGCGGCGGCAGATAGGCCGGGTCGCACGGCAGCCGGTCGCGCAGCGAGATATACACCACCGCCCCGCGCTTTATGTGCGGCAGCCGCCGCTGCGCGTAGCAGATCCAGCCCAGCGTCTGCCGCAGCCAGGCCGCCCCATCATCCGTCAGCAGCGAATCCGCCAGCCCGCGCCGAAATTGCAGATAAATCTCCCCCGCCTCAAACGCCGCGTAAAACTGCTGCCGCAGCGCCCTGGCCTGCGCCGTCTGCCGCCCGCTGCCCGAATCTGCATTTTTCGCGCTTTCCCCCTGCACCCCCTCAAAAGAAGAATCAGCAAGATTAAATAGTTCTTTCTCTCTTTCTTTTTCTCTTTCTTCTTCTTTAAGCACTCGCGCTTCCGCATTTTGCGGATTCGGCAGCAGGTTGGCCAACGGCGCCGACAGCGCCTCTGCCGCCGGGGCCAGTTGCCAGGCCGTGTGATGCCGTTCGCCGGTGCACGTCACCAGGCCCAGCGCCAGCAGCGTGTGCAGCCCTTTGCGCACCGCCCGGTCTTCAAAGCCGGTCAGGTCCATCACGGCGCGCTGGGTCACTGGGCGTGGGCCGGCCAAATGCAGCGCGGCCAGGCAGTTCAGGGCACAGGTGCCCTTCAAGGCGTGGAGCAACAGGGGGGGGATGTGCATGGGGAGGTGTGAGGGTGAAAGAAAGAGAGAAAGAAAAAGAGAGAGAAAGAGAATAGAACAAATGGTCTACATTTAGACTAGCAGGTAATTGTTGGATGCGTCAAGAGGGGGGTCGATGGCTGGCGGCCCCAATATCGTATCTGCTCAGCCTATCGCCGAAAGGCCTGGAAAAAACGTGTGCCGCACGCGAAGCGAGGCGATGAAATCGCCTCGCTTCGCGTGGGCACACGTTTTTTCCAAAGTTTTCATGGATCTCGCTGGCGAGCCCGAGCAGATACTAAATATCCTTGATTTCCAAGCTGACTGGCCCCGGTCAGACCAAACCTGACGACTATCCGAATTGTTTGCCCTTAAACTGCGTATTAGATAGCACGAGAGCAATGCAGCCAATATGGAACACCCGCGCGCCCACGATGACGAAGAAGCCGGCTGCATTTGCCGGGCCCAGGCCGGCGACCAGGCCGCCTATGGCCAGCTCGTTGAGCGCTACCAGCGCCTGATCGTCAGCGTGGGCTATCGGCAAGGACTGGATTGGGCCGAAGCGGAAGACATGGCCCAAGAAACGTTTGTCAAAGCCTGGCTGGCCCTGCCGCGCTACCGCCCGCAGGCCGGCACCTGGCGCGCCTGGCTGTGCCGCATCGCCATCAACCAGGCCATCGACTCTCACCGCCGTGACCGTCCGCGCCTGGCCCTGGACGAGCGCCTGGCCGACAAAGCCCGCGGCCCGGCCGAGCAGGTGGAACGCGATCTGCAGGGCCAGGCCGTGCGCCGCGCCCTGGCGCAGTTGCCGCCTGCCAGCCGCGCCGCCCTCGTCCTGAGCGAATATCACGGCCTTTCGTACGCGGAGATCGCTGTCGCCCTGGATATCCCGCTCGGCACTGTCATGTCGCGCCTGCACTATGCCCGCCAGCGCCTGCGCGCGCTGCTGCTGGCCGCGGGCATAGTGCAGCCCGTTGGAGAAACCGCATGAGCCCATTCGCGCACGCCATCCCGGACGAATGGCTGACGGCCTACCACGACGGCGAGCTGGATGCCGCCCGCCGCCGTCAGGTGCAGGCGCACCTGCCCGGTTGCGCCGCCTGCCGCCAAGCGCTGGCCGAGCTCGGCGCCCTGCGCCTGGCCCTGGCCGCCGACGAGCTGACCCCAGCCGCGGCCCTGGCCGGCGCGGAAGAATTCTGGCAGCGCGTGCAGCCGCAATTGGCGGCGCGCCCGGCGGCGCGCCCGCTGCCCGCGCCGCTCAGCCCGCGCCAGGTGGTCCTGCGCTGGCTGCCCGGCATTGGCCTGCTGCTGCTCAACGGCGTGGTTCAGGTGCTGGGCCTGGGGCTCACCCTGCTGCTGTTGGGCGCCGGCACGCTGGCCCAGGCCCCCGCCTGGACCGCCGGCCTGGCGCAGTTGGCGGCCGGCGCCCTGGGCGCCACAACCCTGGGCTGGCTGGGGTGGCTGGTGCCGGCCGATTGGGGCGGCTGGCTGCTGATTGTTTTTTGGCTGTTGCTAAGCATTGAGCTGGCCGTGCTCTACCTGGCCTGGCTCGGCTACGAGTTGCGTCATGGCCCACGCGCCCCCTTCGGGCCGGCCCGGGCGTAGTAGTCTGTCACCCTGGACAAGATGGACGGTCACCCTGAGGGGTCATGCCGCACGTGCAGAATGTTGCGACGCGAGAAACTGGTTCATCCGACTCTCTATGACTGTCACCCTGAGAGTTTGTGAATTTATTCAATTTCCCGCAGATTTTTTGCGCCCAAATGACAAAAGGCCCGCGAATTCGATGTTGGGACG
>JAYTFQ010000612.1:0-7243 GCA_043734225.1 Anaerolineales bacterium
CTGGGCTTGGACATGGTCTTGTCTCCTTTAGCAAGGACAAGTTTGCCATATCCAGGCCTTTTTGGTTAGCCCACCAGCTTAAGTTAACGCCTATGCCCCCACACCCCCACCCGCCATCCCCGGTAGTACAATATCCCCCACCCACCCAGGAGTCTCCATGACCCGCCTCTCCATCATCATCCCCGCCCTCAACGAAGCCCAGGCCCTGCCCGGCCTGCTGGCCGCGCTAAAAGTCCAAACCCGCCCGCCGGATGAAATCATCGTCGCCGATGCCGGCTCCAAGGACGGCACGCGCGCCCTGGCTGAGGCCGCCGGCGCGCGCGTGGTGCAGGGCGGCCGGCCCGGCCCCGGCCGCAATGCCGGCGCCCGCGCCGCCACCGGCGACCTGTTCCTGTTCCTCGATTCGGACGTGCTGCCCGGCCCAGATTTCATCGCCAACGCCCTGGCCGATTTCGGCCGGCGCGGCCTGGGCGTGGCCACCGCCCTCAACGCGCCCCTCACCGACTCTGCCTCCGACCAGGTCATCATGGAGGCCACCAATCTCTATCTGCAGGTGGTGCAGCACATCTCGCCGCATGCCCCCGGCTACTGCATCTTCTGCAAGCGCTCCATTCACGAGGCCATCGGCGGCTTCGATGAGAAGGTCAAGCTGGCCGAGGATCACAACTACGTCCAGCACGCCGCCCGCTACGGCGAGTTTGGCGTGCTCACCCATGCCCGCATCGCTGTCTCCTTGCGCCGGCTGGAAAAAGAAGGCCTGGCCCGCCTGGCCTTCAAATATCTATGGTGCGAGATGTACGCCCTGGCTGGCAAACCGATCTACACCACGCCCTTCGAATACGAGTTCGGCGCCTTTGGTCCCGCGGCCGCGGCGCCAGCCCATCACTTGATCGATGTCGGCCAACTACGCGAGCAACTAGGCCATTTTGAAAATCCGCTGCTGCGCCTCAACACCGCCGCCAGCGCCCGCCTCGACCAACTCTTGCAGCACGAAGAAGAGCGCGCCGCCGATGCCTGGGATTGGGTCCAGGTCCAGCTCGAGCCGCACGATCTGGACGCGCTGCGCCGCTATCTGCACCGGCGCCGCGCGCTCATGCGGCGCCTGGGCCAGCCCATGCGCGACACGGTGGCGCGCCTGCAAACACAGGCGCTCAAGGAGAGCATCCGCCTGAAGGACCCGGATTGGCTGCACTGGCCTCGGCGCAAAACGCCCGGCGCCCCTCCGCTGCCCGGCCGCGGCGACGAGGACGCGTGACGCTCGCGCTCTTCACCCCGCCGCTGGGCGCGCCTGGCGCGCCCAGCGCGCCCGTCCCGCTGGATGCCCCCTGGCGCGTGGCCCAGGCCGACGGGGATGAGGGCGCGCTGCCGGCCCAGGCTGCCCCCGGCTTCGACGATTCCGCCTGGGAGGAAGTGCGCCTGCCGCACCTGCGCCACGCCACCTTCGGCTCCGACACGCTCTGGTATCGCCAGCACATCTCGCTCGCGCCGCTCGCCGCCGCTCCGGCGCGCAGCCCAGCGCCCGGCCTGCGCCGGCTGCTGCGGCTGGGCGGCGCGTTCTATCAGACCCATGTCTGGTTCAATGGCGTCGCGCTCGGCCAGCACGAGGGCTATTTCCAGCCCTTCGGCTTCGATATCACCGATCTGGCCCAGCCCGGCGACAACGTGCTGGCGGTGCGCTGCTGCTTCCCGGTGGAGGCCGGCGCCTTCAAGCGCAAGACCGCCGTCGCCGGCATCTTCGCCGATTGGGATTGCAAGCCCTACCCCTCGGCCTACTTCCCCGATCTGCCCGCGCCCAACCAGTGGACGGTGCCGCTGGGCCTGTGGCAGCCGGCCACCCTCCTGGCCAGCGGGCCGGTGCTCATCGAGGCCTTCAACGTCTTCCCCAGCCTGCCCAATGCCGTCTGGCCCGCCACCGGCCCCATGCCCGACCGCGCGGCCCGCGCCGAGCTGCGCCTGGCGCTGCGCCTGCGCAATCTCACTTCCGAGCCGCAGACCGCGCGCCTCAGCGTCACCGTCGCGCCGTCCAATTTCGCCGGCGCACCGGGCGCGGCGACAGCGGCGGCCGGCGAGTGGTCGCTCAGTCTGGCGCCGGGCGAGGCGCGCGCGCTGGACTACACTCTGGCGCTGGATGAGCCGCGCTTGTGGCTGCCGTGGACCCACGGCGAGCCGTGTCTGTATCAGGCCACGCTGGCCCTTGCCACGCCGGCCGGCGCCGTCAGCCAGGCCTCCCAAACCTTCGGCGTGCGCGATCTGCGCGCCGAGATTGCGCCTGGCCGCTGGGATTGGTGGCTCAACGGCCGCCGCATCTTTCCCAAGGGCAGCAACTACGTCTCCGACTTTTATCTCGACCGGGTGACGCCCGAGGGCCTGCGGCGCGATCTGGCCCTGGCACGCGGCGCCAATCTCGATCTGCTGCGCGTCCACGCCCACATCGGCCCGCCCGAGCTCTATCGATTGTGCGACGAGCTGGGCCTGCTGGTCATGTGTGACTTCCCGCTGATCTGGACCTATGCCTATGGCCTGCCGCCGGCGGAGGAGGCGGCCTTTCGCGCCAATGTGCTGGAGCAGGCCGAGGCCATGGTCCACCTGCTCGGCTCGCATCCCAGCATCGCGCTCTGGTCACTGCACAACGAGCCGCCCTGGACCCCCGATGGCGCCTTCCTGGGCGCCGACATTCAGCAGGCCGGCACCAATCGCGAGATGGACCGGGCCTCCGCCGCGCGCGTGCGCGCCCTGGACCCCACCCGGCCCGCCATCGCCGCCTCGGGCGAGTTGGACCAGCACCTGTATCACGGCTGGTACACCGGCGCCTGGCGCGACAACCGCGACCTGCACCCATCGTTCCCCACCGAGTTTGGCGTGCAGGCGCTGCCCAACCAGGCTTCGCCGGTGTGGGCCACCGTCAACACCCATTGGCCGATTGAATCCGACGACCACACCTGGGCCCACGCCGGCTACCAATCCATCTTCTGGGCCCAGTCCGGCGTCGGCCTGCCCGCCCAATATGCCTCGCTAGCCGAGTACATCACGGAGAGCCAGGCTTACCAGGCCTTCTTTGTGCGCTACGTCATCGACCAGTGGCGGCGGCAGAAGTTCAACCCCACTGGCGGCTATATTCAATTCCTGTTCACCGACGGCTGGCCGGCCATCACCTGGTCCGTGCTGGATTATTACCGCCAGCCCAAGGCCGGCTACCAGGCGCTGGCCGAGGCCTCGCGCCCGGTGCGGATGTGCCTCGACCTGGAGCCGGATGGCCCGGACGAGGCCGCAGCCGGAAGCGGCCTCACGCTCAACCATGGGTTTCATCTGGTCTGGCCGGAAGGCGGCCGGATTAAGCTAGACCTGCATTTGGTGAATGACGATTACCGGCTCAGCGGGCCGGTGAGCGTGCGCTGGTGGCTGCAGGCGCGGCGCGCGCCAGGCCTGCGCGGCCTGCTGCGGGTGCTGGGCCGGCTGCTGCCCGCCGGGCACTTCCAGGCCGAGCTGCCGCGCGCCGATGAGCGGGCGCGTTTGGCGCAGTCCATCGCCTTGCCGGCCCCGCGCCCAGGCGCCTATCGCCTGCGCGTGCAGACGCGCCAGGGCAGCCGCCTGCTAGATGAAAACGGCTTCGACTTTCGCGTCGGCGCCGAGGCCGCCCGCCCGCACAGCGTGCGGCGGGTGCCGGGTTTCCTGATCAACCGCGTCTACCAGACCGGCAGCCTGCGCCACACCGACGAAGGTTTCACCTTCGCCCTGCGCAACCCCACCACGCCCGTCACGCTCCAGCACCTGTCCGATTTTCGGGTCGACGGCCAGTCCATCGCTCCCGCCCAGGTCGATCTGGTGCTCGGCGCGGTCACGCGCCCGGTGTCCACCGTCACGCCGCAAGCGCCCTTCGATTTCCCCTCCGGCGAGCGCCTGACCATCGTCGTTCACGGCCGCCTCCTGCCCCCCGGCGCGCACGAGGTGGAGATCACCCTCCAGATTCTGGGCATCGGCGAGCTGGCGGCCAGGATGAAGGACCAGTTGGTTTAGGAGCGTGTGGGGGTATGGGCGTGTGGGAGTTTGGGGGGTTGATTTTTCTCCCACACTCCCATACCCCCGCACTCCCACACGCCTTTATCCCCTCTGCCACGCCTTCACCATCGCCGCCAGCTCCTCCACCGGGCGCAATTGCGTCACCGGCACGGCCCGGTTGGGCGTCTGGGTGCGTGGATACTGCAGCACCGCTGAGCCGCGCGGCAAGTGGCGGCTGAGGGCGCGGAAGTCGGCCTTGGGCAGCCAGCCGGCCAGGAAGATCTCAATGCCATACACCCAGATGTTCTCCCACTGGTCCGGCTCGATCACCACCGTCTCGCGCAGCGCCGGGCTGCGCACACCCAGCGCCCCGCCCGGCAGCCGCGGCACGTGCAGATACAGCAGCGAATAGAATTCGGCCGCGCTGGCCGTGCGCGCGCGCGGCGCCAGTTGCAATCGCTCCACCAGGCCGCTGTGGTCCGCCGCCTGCCCGCCGGCCTCCAGTTCCACCGGTGCGGGCGTGTCGGCCTTGAACAGCAATTGCCCCAGCGAGCGCCAGGCGCTGGCGCCCGCCGCGGGGCCGCTGCCCGGGACGCTGTTCGTGCTCGGCGCGCTCGAAGTGCCGCGCCATCTGGGCTGGCTGAGCGTGTGGATCAGGTACACCGGCTGCTCGGCCAGCAGCGCCTTGTCCAGGTCCGGCGCAGTGCGCGTTTCCAGCCCGGCCAAAAAACCGAACAGGTAAATGTCCTGCTCGCCCAGCCGGTCGCTCTGGAACTGGTCCTCGGGCACCAGCGCCTCGGCCGCCTCCAGCCAGGCCGGGTCGCGCCGCAGCGCGCTGATCTGGCTGCGATCGCTGATCAGGAAGCTCTTCACATCGCAGCGCCGCCCGCCCAGGCGCAGATCATATTTGTCTTTTTCAGTGAAGGGGGTGGCGCCCAGCAGATCGAAGGGCACGTCCTGCGCTTGCAGCCAGCGCCGCAAGGCCAGCTCCACCGCTACCCCGGCCACGATCTTGCGCAGCCGGGCCGCCGGCGCCAGGCGCATGCGGTTGTAGGTGTAGTGCAGCGATTTCTTGGCGTACTCGATGCCGGCCAGCGTCAGCGTGGCATCGTAGGGCAGGCGCAGCATCGGATGGTTTTGCAATCTCGCTTTTCCAGCTTGCTCATCCAGCAGCTAAATCTGCCTTCTGCCTTCTAGCCATCATTCCTAAACTGCAAACAGTAATGATGAAACGTGTTGCTCACCCACGCATTCCCAAACCCATACGGCGCCAGGCGCTGGTTGTCCTGGGCCCAGATGCGCTCGTCTTTCAGGGTGTACGTGTTCCTGCCCAGCTCGCGCGCCAGGTCCCAGGCCAGCGGATAGATGACGCCGCCCTTCTTGATGTTCTTGACGATGATGGTCAGATAGGCTTTGGGCTTGAGCAGCGGCTTGAGCCCGGCATAAATGGCCGTCAGCCGCAGGACGAACTCGTCGTAGTCGGCCACGTTGCCCAGGTCGCGCGGGTCGTCGGAATAGAACACGTCCAGGTTGGGCGCGGCCCGGCGCTTCTTCTGCGTCTCGGCCCCGCGCGCCCGCAGCATGTCCCAATACGGCGGCGAGGTGATGACGTAGTCGATGCGCGGCAGCTTGAGCGTGGCCACGTCCAGGGCGTCGGCGTTGAACAACAGCGGCTGCAGCTTCTTTCCAAAACGCGTGGCCGCCGCCACCTCGTCCGCCACGATCGCTTGGGCGATGCCGAAGTAGCGCTCGTTCAACTCGATGCCCACCCCGCGCCGGCGCGCCCGCACGCAGGCCACCAGCGTGGAGCCGGTGCCCACCATCGGGTCCAGCACGGTCTGGCCGCGCTTGGTAAAGAAGCAGATAAATTCTTCCGCCAGCGTCTCGGGGAATTTGGCTGGGTGGGTCAGCACGTCCTTCCGCCGCGGCGGAGGGTTGTGCACAAACCAGCTCTTCTGAAACTTGAGCCAGGTCTTGGAGTCGAGATCGTTGAGCCGGTTGCGCCGGCCGCCAGTGGTTGCGGGCATTATCTGGGCGCGGCCTATACGCCTACCGGCCGCAGCCGCTGGAAGGCGTCGAACAGGCTATGCATCAGGCTGCCATATTGGGCCGCCTGGCCCGGCCCGTTATATAGCGAGGCGAAGGTGACAAAATCCTGCGCCTGGAGCGCCTGCACCCGCCGCGAGTTGGCGGCCGGCCCCTTGATAAAGTTGAACAGACCCAGGATCTGGCTGCGCTCGTTGGCCGAGAAGGCGTCGAACATCTGCTGCACCGATTCATAGCCCAGGCCGGCATAGTTGAAGCCCACAATCTGCGGGCCTCCCATGCTGATGGACAGCTTGGCGGCCGTGTCGTCCAGGTTGCGGGCGAAGCTGAACACCTGCCACTCGCCGTTCTGGCTGCCGTGGAACGGCTGAAAGGGTTGGCTGGTGCTCGGCCGAAACTGGTGATCGAGCCAGTTCTGCTGCGGGTTGAAGCTGAAGAATTGGTTGAAGACGTCCGGATGGTCCTTGCCCCATTGCCGGAAGAACAGATGGTTCTCGAAGCGGATAATCATGCGCCCGTCGGCGGCAAAACCGCGCCCGCCCGATTCGATGGCCAGCACCGCCACCGCCGCTCCCGGGTCAAAGCTCAACTGCGCCGACAGCGGCGCCAGCAGACCGCCATACTTGTTCCAGGCATTGGCCGCCTGCCGGTCGATGCCTGTTGCCTGCGGCCCCAGCACAATCAGCTGATTGTCGGGCGGCGTCAGCGCCGTGGGCGCCGGCTGCTGCCCGGCGTGCGTGTCGCCGTCGCCGTGCCCCTGGGGGTTGATAAAGCCCGGGTCCGTGGCCTGGCCAGCCAGCACCACAAAGTTCTTGTTGACAAAGCCCTGCTGGCCCAGCGCGCGCACGTTGATCCAGTCGCCCTGTTGGGCCAGCACCTCGCACACCGTCTGCGGCGGCAGCACCTGGATGACGGGGAATTGCGTGCCTGGCCCGGTGCGCAGGTTCAGGCCGGTAGTGGTGGTGGCAGTCGTCATAGGTTGCTCCTGAGTGCGTGAGGGTTCAGGTTAGCCTGAGGCCGCCTCAAAGTCAAATGCCGGCGCGCCTGGGGCGCATTTGGGTTTGGGGGCGAGTTATCGCCAGCCGGGCCGCCTCACCCCTCGGCCCCATGGGCGTTAACTTAAGTACGGTCGGGCCTGATTAATGCCCAAAGCGCCTCAAGCACCCAGCGGGATCGCGCCTGCAAGGCGCTCCCACATTAA
>JAYTFQ010000613.1:0-9797 GCA_043734225.1 Anaerolineales bacterium
AGGCGGCTTGGGAATTGTGCCAGGACGGTGAGCGCCTGGCGGGCGGTCTGCTGCCGGATCTGGCGGCCGTCGAACCAGGCGGCGCGCTGCCGCTGACCCTGCCCTACCATCTGCCGCCACTGGCGGCCGGCGCGGCCTATTGGCTCAACCTCACCTTCAGCTTGCGCGAGCCAATGCCCTGGGCGCCCGCCGGCCATGTGCTGACCACCACCCAGTTCGAGCTGCCCATCCCACACCGGCCAATTCCGGTTCTCAAGCTAGCCGAGCTGCAGTTACTCGACGTTTCCCAACCGCCGCAGCAGTTGCTCATCACCGGCGAGGACTTTGAGCTGACCTTCAGCACCGAGCGCGGCGGTTTGGACCGCTGGCGTTACCAGGGCATGGACCTGCTCACCCAGGGCCCGCGTCTCAACGTCTGGCGCGCGCCCACCGATAACGATGTCAACATCGCCAAAGATTGGCTGGCGGCCGGGCTGGACCGGCTGCAGCCCAGCCTGCGCCGTTGGGCGCTGGTGTCCGCCGAGCCGCGCGTAGTCGTGCTCGAAGCGGATACGGTGTGGGCGGCCTATTCGCGCTATCCGGCCTTGGCCTGCCAGCAGCGCTACACCGTCTATGGCAGCGGGGACTTGCTGATTGAAACCAGTGTTCGGCCGCTCAGCCAGTTGCCCGTGCTGCCGCGCCTTGGCCTCCAGTTGCGCCTGCCCGCCAGCCTGGACCGGCTGGCCTGGTATGGCCGCGGCCCGCACGAGTGCTATGTCGACCGGCAGGCCGGCGCGCCCGTGGGCGTCTATACTGGTTTGGTCCGCGATCAATACGTCCCGTACATCCGCCCGCAGGACTATGGCAACAAGACCGATGTGCGCTGGGCCGCGCTCACCGACGCGCGCGGCCTGGGCCTGCTGGCCCTGGCGCCCCAGGACGGCGCGCTGTTGCAGATGAGCGCCCAGGCGTATTCGACCGAGGATCTCACCCGTGCTCGCCACCCCTACGAGTTGGCGCCGGGCGGCGTGATCTTCTGGAACCTGGACCACCTGCAGGCCGGGCTGGGCAGCAACAGTTGCGGCCCCAGCCCGCTGCCGCAGTATCTGATCCAGCCCAGCGAGCATGCTTTCAGCGTCCGTCTGCACCCGGTGAATGACCCGGCCGCGCCCATGCAGCACTGGCGCGTGGGGTTGGGCGCCGTCAGTCAGACAGAATAGCCCGCTGCCCATGAGTGTCTTCAACCCCGACACGCGCACGTTCAATCTGCTCCTCAAGAGCACTTTCTACGCTTTCCAGGTCGACGCCCATGGTCGCGTGGTGCATTTGGGTTGGGGGCCGCGCCCCAACAACGCCGGCCCGGACGACGTAGTCAGCGGCGCGCACGCGCCCGACCACGAAACGACGGTGAGTTTTATGACGCAATTTCGGCCCGAGGAGATTTTGGCCTTTGGCGACGTCACCACTTACCACGTCACCCTCAAGGCCAGCTTCCCTTCGCTGGCCCAGCCGGCGCTGCCCTCTGAAGCCGAGCATCTGCCCATCCGCGATCTGCGCCTGCGCTATAAGCGGCACGAGATTGCCACGGACTCCCAGCCCGGCCTGGCCCCGGCGCATGGGCTGCCGGTCAAAAACACCCAGCCGCGCGAGACACTGCGGGTCGTGCTGCATGATCAGGCGCAGCCGTTTCGCGTCACCCTATGCTACCGTCTGACGCCCGAGCTGGACACGCTCGAGCGCTGGTGCGAATTGGAAAACCTCGGGCCAGAGCCGCTGGCGCTGGAGGTGTGCTACTTCGCCTCGCTTCACATTCCGAACGGCGCCAACGAGCTGACCTATGTCAGCGGCGATTGGGCCGGCGAATTCAACATTCACTGCCAGCCGCTGCCCCACGGCGCGCAAATCCTGGAAAGCCGCAGCTTGCAGACAGGCCATAAGACCAATCCGTTCTTTCTGCTCAATCGCCCTGGCCAGGCCGGCGAAGAATCTGGCACCGTTTACTTCGGCCAACTGGCTTACAGCGGCAGTTGGCAGCTTGTTTTTGAGCAGGTGCCCACCGGTCACATCCGGGTGCATGGCGGCTACAACCCCTTTGATTCGCAGATTGATCTCGCCGCCGGCCGCACGCACGTCACGCCCGCTTTTGTGTGCGGGGTCAGCCAGGCCGGCTGGGGCGGGGCCAGCCGCCAGATGCATGCCTTCGCCCAGGAGCGGGTGCTGCCCGCCCCTAAGGACGGCCCGCGCTTCCGGCCGGTGCTCTACAACAGTTGGGAGGCCACCACCTTCAACCTCAGCTACGACAGCCAGGCGGCGCTGGCGCGCCGGGCCGCCGCGCTGGGCGTTGAGTTATTTTGTGTCGACGATGGCTGGTTTGGCGCGCGCAAAGATGACTTTGCCGGCCTGGGTGATTGGGTGGTGCGGCCAGAGGCCTTCCCTAATGGCCTCGAGCAGTTGGTGCAGGAAGTTCACCGGCTGGGCATGAAATTCGGCCTGTGGGTCGAGCCGGAAATGGTCAACCCCGATTCCGATCTCTATCGCCAGCATCCGGACTGGGTGCTGCACTTTCCAGGGCGGCCGCGCACCGAGGCGCGCAACCAGCTCATTCTGGATTTCGGCCGGCCGGAGGTGGTGGCCTATATCCTGGCCAGCCTGGATGCTCTGGTCGAACGCTATTCCGTTTCGTTTTTTAAATGGGACATGAACCGCCTGGTCAGCGAGCCCGGCTCGGTGGCCGGCCGCGGCATCTGGCGCGCGCATGTGGCCGCCGTCTACCACATCATGGACCGTCTGCGCCAGAAGCACCCCGGCCTGGATATTCAGAGCTGTTCCGGCGGCGGCGGGCGGGTGGATTTGGGCATCCTGGGCCGCGTCGATCAGGTCTGGACCAGCGACAACACCGATCCTTATGATCGGCTGCTCATCCAGGAGGGCTACAGCCTGGCCTATCCCGCCCGCTGCATGGAAAGCTGGGTCACTCACGCGCACAATGGTTTCACCGGGCGCACCACGCCGCTCAGCCTGCGCTTTGACGTGGCCATGCGTGGCGCCTTGGGCATTGGCACCGCCCTCAACGAGTTGGACGAAGCCGAGCTGGCCGATTACGCCATCTATATTGCCTTTTACAAGCGCATGCGCCCCATCATTCAGACCGGCGCGCTTTATCGCCTAGAGCGCCTGGCGGAATATCAGGCTTCGGTGATTGAATACGTCTTGCCCAACGGCCAGGAAGCCGTGTATTCCGAGGCCGTGCGTGACAAGCGCTCCGGCCATGTTCGCCCGCCGGCGTCGCTCAAGGGCCTGATTTCGGGCGCCCAGTACGTGGCGCTGGACCGCCATCAGCATGTGGTTCACCGCGCCACTGGCTACGAGTTGATGACTCTCGGCCTGCCTCGCGACACCCTCGAACATACCGGTTCCAGCCTGACCCTGCACCTTAAAGACGCGCGCTTGCTTTGATCGCCGCCGATACAGCAATCCTCAAAAGCAGAATGCGGGGCCGAGCATCGCTCGGCCCCGCATTCTGCTTTTGAGTACCGGCCAGGATCTGCTCTACGTCCGCGCCGGCGCCGGGATGGGCGTGGCATGCCGCGCGGCCAACTCTCGCACCACGTACTGCTGCCGATAGTAAGCCAATCCGGTCAACACGGCCAGTTGAAAGAGCGCCGAGGCGATCCCGCCGAATTGATCGTAGTAGAAGCTCAGCAGATTTACCCCAGTCAGCGACAGCAGCAGTCCCAGCGAGCCCAGCGCTGTGCCCAGTTGCTCGCGGCGCGTGGTCATTAGCACCGCCGCGACCAAAAACAGCAGGCCGATGGCCGTCTCCAGACCCAGATCCGTCATGCGGAATAAACTATCCGGGGCCGTGATGGCCCAGGCGCGCGCGAAGGCGTGCATGCTGCCGGCGAAACTGCCGGGCGTCGCCGCCTCCGGCAGCGCCACCAGCGCCAGACCAACCACGCTCCTGAGTAGCGTGGCCAGGCCCAGCGCGATGAGCCCCACCACCAGCACCGCCTTGAACCGCCGCCGGGTGAGCCGGCGCTGCTCCACGCCTTTCAACCGCGCGATCGATTTCTCCATGATGCCGGTGTGCCGCTCGGCCAGGGTCAGCGCCTCGCAGCGCAGAAATTCCAGCAGGCTGTTGGCCAACTGCGCCAGGTCGGGCCGTTCAGTATTCTCGGCCACGTAGTGCAGCCGCGCCTCTAGCGCGTCGCGCTCATGCGGCTCCAGGTCCTGGTCCAGCACTTCCTGCATCGAATCAAACACCCGATACAGCTCCTCGCGCACGGTCAGTGTGCGCGAGCGGCGAATGCTGAGATACAGCATCACCGTCAGCAAGAAGAACCCGTAGACGATGGGCGCCGCCAGCGGGTAAAAATAGTTGTTCGTGCGCGTCATGAACTTGCCGACTTCGTCGATGAACAGGCCCACGCCCACGCCGGCCAGTGTGGCGCTCACCAGATAAGCCCAGCGGTTGGCGAACACCAGGGGAAACAGCGCGGCGATGAAAAGCAGCAGCCCGCCCCACAACGCGTGCGCGATGTGCAGGTCGCCCCCGCCCAGCTGCGGATAACCGGTCAGGGCCAGAAACAGGCGCGTCAGGGTCACCGCCCCTGCGAAACTCAGCAGGGTCACCAGCAGATATTGTTCCGCCCCCTGCCGCCGCACCGGGCGTCGGATTTGGGTTGAAAAGCGCTGCATGCGGCCTCCACGGTCGGCTCGCGCAAATGCGCGGTCCGAGTACGAGTTTTACCACGCCTGCGTGTTCTTGGCGAGTGCTACACCCGCTCGACCACCGTCGAGCTGCCGCCGTTGGGACCGCCGACGGCATACTCCTGCCGCAGCATCCAGCCGGTGGCCACCTCCACCCAATATTTGATCGGACCATCGTAACCGTCTGTTGTGGCATGGATCTCGGCCACCTGGCGCCCCTGCGGCGCGCTAACGGCCACCAGCCGGAACGTCACGCGCACCGTGCCGTCATTCGCCTCCCAGGTGTCGCCGATGTCCACCGGCCGGCCTGGAAAAATGAGCTGGTTGGAGATATCAAAAATGTCGTCCGGCATCTCGGCTTTAATTGAGACCCCCTGCTCCAGGATGTCCACAGGGTAGCCGCGCCGGTTATAGACCATCACCCTGGCGTCCGGGTCTTCAGGCGCGGTCACGTGAATGCCGCCATCGCGCACCGACTCCACCCGCGCCGTGCCCTGGCCGACGTTCGTGGCCGGCTGGCCGCGCCCGCGCGTGGTGAAGGTGGTTCGGTAGCGAAACACATCCCCCGGCTTGACATTGAATTGCAGTTGGATCGTCATGTTCTCGGCTTTCTCATTGCCGCAGCGTCAGGCCGGCGCTGCCTTCGCCCAGCCGACCCTCGGTCAGCAGTGCGCTCACCTGCGCTGCCACCGCCTGGTGCAGCGGCTCCGTCGCGCGGCCAAAGCCCAGCAGGGCCCGCACCTCGTTGCTCAGTTGCTCGCGGCTCAGGCCTTGCCCAGTGCTCAGCACGCTCAGGATGGCCTGGCGGTATTCCTCGGGCGCCACGCGCTCCGGCGGAATGTGCGTGCCAGCCCGCGAGCGCACGGCCACCGCCACGCCCGCTCGGGTCACAAAATCGCCTTGCAAGCGCACCTGCGGAGCGCTGGCCTCCAGCGCGTCCAACACTCGCGCCCGAATGCGCGTCCCCACCCGCGCGCCCCACATGCCGGCCACGCGCGTCATCAGGTCCGTCACATGCACCGGGGCTTCAATCTCCACCACCTGCGCCACTGCTTTCTGCAATTGGCTCAGCGGGGCGGTCAGTAGATCGCTTGTGTAGCGGCCTTCGCCGGGGGTCAGCCGATATGCGGGCGCGGCTGGGCGCTGATAGTCGCCATTGGCGCGCGGCGTAGCCGGCCCAGCCAGTTTGGCCGCCACTTCCGCCTCGGCCGCGGCGCTCTCGGCTTGCTGGCGGCGCGCCTGCGCCTCGGCTTCGGCGGCGGCCTGGCTGGCCGCCAGCTCGCCTGCGCGCTGGCGCGCCGTCTCAATCAGCCCCAGCAGCCGCTCGATCTGTCCCTGGCGGTCCTTGAACCAATCGGTCGACCACACCCGGAAAATCGTCCAACCGCGCGCCTCCAGCACCTGCTGCCGCAGCCGGTCGCGGTCGCGGGCAGTCGGCGCGGCGTGATAGGCCACCCCGTCGCATTCCAGCCCGCACACAAAGCGGCCCGGCGCCGCCGGGTCGGTCACGCCAAAGTCTATCCGATAGCCCGAGACGCCCACCTGCGGCACCAGTGACAGGCCTCTCTCGCTCAGCGCGTGGAACACCTCCAGCTCGAAGGGCGACTCCGTGGTGGCGGCCTGGCTGGCCAAGGTGCTGTCCAGCCGGCCGTGTTCGGCATAGATCAGGAACTCGCGCAGCAGCCGCGGGCCCTGGCTGGGCGAGGCGGCCGGGTTGATATCATCGCCGTGCATGCTGGCGAACACACGCATCAAGCGCCGCGAGCGGGTGATCAGCACGTTCAGCCGCCGCCAGCCGTTCTGCATGTTCAGCGGCCCAAAGTTGTAGCGCAGCCGGCCGTCCGGCCCCTTGGCATAGGTGACGCTGATGAAGATCACGTCGCGCTCGTCGCCCTGGACGTTCTCCAGATTTTTTACAAAGAAGGTCCCGTTCTCGCGCTCTGCAAAGAAGGGCTCCAGGCTGGGGTCCTGCCGGCGGCGCTGTTCCAGCTCGTCCTGGATCGCCAGTTGCTGGCGCAGGTTGAACGTGCCCACGCCCAGTGATAGCTCGGGGTGAGCCCGCGCGTGCTGCACCACCGCGTCGGCCACCCGCCGCGCCTCGGCCTGGTTGAGACCTTTGCCCTCGTACACGCCATCCGGGATGAACTCGAACTGCAAGCCGCCGGTCGGCGTCGCCGCCTGCGGGCTCGGGAAGGTATACAGGTCGCCGTCATAGAAGCTCAAATTCGAAAAGGCGATCAGCGACTCGTACAGGCTGCGATAGTGCCATTTCAGGCGGCTGGACGGCACCCCCGCGCCCAGATATTCCTCCAGCACGCTCTCGGTATCCTCGTACATCGGCAGCCCGTCATCGCCGGTCGGCGCGCTGGCCTGGCCGCTCATCACCGTGAAGAAGTTGGTCGGCGGCAGTTGCTTGGGGTCGCCCACCACAATCAGCTGCTTGCCGCGGATGATGGCGCCCAGCGCGTCCTCGGTGGGCAGTTGCGAGGCCTCGTCAAAGATCACCAGATCAAAGCTGGGCGTGCCGCCGTCGAGGAATTGCGCCACCGACAGCGGGCTCATCATAAAGCACGGCTTGATGGCCCGAATGGCCGCGCCGCCCTTTTGCATCGTCTGGCGCAGCGGGCTCAGTCCGCGCTGGCGCACCAGCTCGCGCCGCAGCACTGGCATGGCCGCCGCGGCTTCCGGCTCTTGCAGCCGCCGCTGCACCTCTTCGCGCAGGTTCGCCACTAGGCTCAGGCGGTTTTCCAGCAGCACCCGTTCATCCAACCGCCGGAACTCGGCCACGCGCTGCTCGTGCGTCAGCGTGGCGAAGATTTTCAGCGGTTCGCGCGCCTGCACCACCTCGCCCAGCCATTTTTGAAAAAACGCGCGCCGGAAGGCTGGCGCCAGCCCCTCGAACGGCACCTCACCCGCCATGGCAGCCGGCAGCAGTTCGGCCGCCAGTCCGCGCGCGGCGGCGGCCCGCGCCGTCGCAAACACCGCCCAGCGCGGCGCCAGCCCCAGGCTGCCGGCCAGTGCCCGCACCCGCTCACCAATCGCGCTTAGCGGCAGGTTGAGCAGGTGGCCCGCCGGCCAGCTCACCGCCGCCTGCAATTGCGTCAGCGCCGCCCGGGTCCCCGCGGCCAGCTCGCGCAGCCGGTCCACCGGCGCCAGGTCAGGCTTCAGCCGCGCCGCCAGGTCCAGTGCCGCCCCGGCCAGCCGATATTTCAGCGCCGCTGCCCGGAACTCAACCATCCATTTGATGTAGCCATCCAGCGCCTCCCACTGTGTGGCCTCGCCCTGCCACAACGCGCCGAATAGTTGCTGGCCGGTTGGCTGCGCCTGGGCCAGCGCCTGCTGCTGGCTTTGCAGTTGCGCCACCAGCTTCAGCTCTTGCGCCTGTTCCAGCAGGGTGGGGCGATAGGCCGGCTGGCGATAGCTCAGCCAGCGGCGCTCGATTTCTTTGTAGCGCCCATCCAGGAAATTCAAAAAGCTCAACAGCCCGCGCGACTTTTGCTCAATGTAGGCGATGTCGGCGCCGTGATCATGTTTGAGCGGCTCGGGCGTGAAGCGTTGCGCCAGCCGCTGCTGCAGTTGCGCGAACGCTCGCCCGCTCGCCAGCAGGTTGGTGGCGGCTTGCGGCGCGCTCTCCCAGGCCGGGCTGGCCAGCGCGGCGCGCGGCGCGCCCGGCGAGCGCGCAATCACAGCCCCGATCGTCACCGCTTCGTCCACCTCGGCGAAAGTCTGCATCGCTGGCCGGCCCAGCCAGGCGCCAGCCGGCCCGGCCTGCGCTTGGGTCTGCGCGAGTCGTTTCAAAACATCCGCGCCCAGCTCGCTCACATGGTCCAGGTCGGCTTCGGAATAAAAGGTCTTGCTGGTATCGCGCCAGGGATGCTCGGCCGGCTTGCCCACTGGCGCGGCCGCGGCGTTCAGGTCTTGCAGCTCGCGCAGCGCCTGCTCATATTGCGGCCGGGTGACCGTCTCGGTTGGCCCGCTGAATTTGAGCTTGGCTGCGCCCAGCACCTGGCCTAATTCGCCGTAGGCCTGGAAGGGCGTCAGGCCCATGGCGCCAAACGGCGCGTGCACGGCCTCAGTATATTCGGTCAGAATCTGGCGCACCGGCGGCAGGCGCGGCGCGGCCGGGTCGCCGGGCGCCGCCGGCCGCTGCAGCGAGGCATCCAGCGCCAGCCGCATCTCCTGCATGACTGCGCGCTTATTCGCCTTGGTGGAGTGCAGCTCCAGGCAAAACTCGCCCAGCCCGGCATTGACCAGTCGGGTGTACACAACCTGCAGCGCCGCCATCTTTTCGGCCACGAAAAGCACCGATTTGCGCGCAGCCAGTGCCTGCGCGATCAAATTGGTGATGGTCTGCGACTTGCCGGTGCCCGGCGGTCCCTCCACCACCAGATCATAGCCGCGCGCCGAGGCCGCGATCACGCGCAGTTGGCTGGCGTCGGCATCCACCACCTGAGCCGTGCTCTCTGGTGGAAAATCGCGGTCCAGGTTCAGCGCCTGCACATCCGCTGGCAGCCCCAGGTTTTGCGCGCCGGCGCGTGTCACCAGTTGCTGGGCCAGCCGGTGCTTCAGGATGGCGCCGCTGTTGGCGTTCAGGTCGGCATACATCACGAACTTCTGGAACGAGAACAGCCCCAGGTAGGTCTCAGTCTTGACGCTCCAGCCGGCCTTGCCCGCCACCACCTCGCGGGCGGCTTGAAAAAACGCCTGAAGATCATAGTCGCCTGGCAGGTTAGCGCTCTGCGGGTCTGGCAAATCAGGCAGGCTCCGGTCATGGAAGCGCCGCAAGAATTCCACCAATGCCGGGTTGACCAGCGGGTCGTCGTCGGTGGCCGTCACCACGTAACCGGTGCGCGCCGACTTGCGTGTCAGCGCCACTGGCACCAGCACCAGCGGCGCGCGGAAAATCTCGCTCGACTGGCCATCTTCCGTGTAATGCAGCATGCCCAGGCTCAAGAAAAGCGTGTTCACGCCTTGTTCTTCCAGGGCCAGCCGCGCCTGCTCGTCAATGCGCCGCAGCGAGCGGTCGAGTTGTTCAGGCGTTGCCGTGGTTTGCAGTGTGTCATCGGTCTGGCGGGCGTCCAATGCCTGCCGGTCGTACGGCACATAGT
>JAYTFQ010000614.1:0-3201 GCA_043734225.1 Anaerolineales bacterium
GAGAGGCGCCCGGCCATCAAATCCCGGGTTTGCGGCATACGATCCCCTGATGGGCGTTGTGCGGCAACAATGCGGCGCAATCGGCGTTCGGTGGTTTTGTGCCTGCGAGGTGTTTATGCCGCAAACATTGTTGGGCAAAGTGGCGGTTGTCACCGGGGGCAGCCGCGGTATCGGCAAGGGCATTGCGCTCGCGCTGGGTAAAGCCGGCGCTACGGTCTACATCTCTGGCCGGACTCTGCACGCCGGCGGCTCGATTTGGTCGGGCTCGATCACCGAAACCGCGCAGGAGGTGACTCAACTCGGCGGCCAAGGGATTGCGGTGTGCTGCGACCACCACCATGACGCTGAGGTGCGGGCGCTCTTCCAACAGGTACACACCGAACAAGGGCAACTTGACGTTCTGGTCAATAATGTCACTTCCTTTGGGGACACGGCCACCGGCTACCCGCCGGAGGATGTCCCATTTTGGGAATTACCCATCAGCCTATGGGACGAAATGCAAACAGTCGGGCTCCGTTCGCACTACGTGGCCAGCGTCTGCGCCGCGCCAATGCTGATCGGCCAACGCCGTGGTCTGATTGTGAACATCTCGTCTGCCGGCGCCGCTAACTACGCCTTCAACGCGGCTTATGGCGTGGCAAAAGCGGGGCTGGATAAGTTAACCGCGGATATGGCCCATGATCTGCGCCCATACGGCGTCGCGGTCGTGTCGCTCTGGCCGCCCTTCACGCGCACAGAAAAGTACCTGGCCCGTTCCAATCAGTACGATCTGACCCGGGCCCGCTCGCCGGAGTTCACCGGTCGCACGATTGTCGCCCTGGCATCAGATCCCACACTCGTGGAGAAGACCGGCCGCGTGCTGCGGGTTACTGAACTGGCCAGCGAGTATGGCATTACCGACTGAAACACTTGATGCTGACCAAAGATCGCCTGACCGCGGCCTGCAACTCGCGGCGCGCCGCACGGTTACGCGTCTGTGTGGTCGCGGCACCGACCGGATCCGGCGTTCCGTGATGGCGGTCCGACCGAGCCGAGCGGCGATGCTTTACCAGCGTCAACAGGCGGCCGAAGCGGGGCCGGCATAGGTCCGTCCCGTGCGGCTGAAACCGCCGCGTTCCGTTCATTCAGCGCCACAGGGCGCGGGGGGACTGGCATGCCCAAGACGAAATTTGCGCATTTCGCCCCCAGTGTGAAACGCGCTCGGCGCGCCCCTCCGCTGAGCGCGCCCGCGTCGGTTGCGACCGCTGTGCCACACCCGCTATTCCTTCAACAAGCTTTGCGGACGACCGCGTAGGATTGCTTCAGCTTCCGCGACGATCCGGCGCACAATGTCGCCGGCCGGTTCCAGGCTAAGTATCAAACCGGCGGCATTTCCAACCTGCACGCGGCTGACATTGGCATCGCCGGCCGCATCGGCCGCGCTCCATTGCTCTTGCAATTCAGTCCGGCGAGCAACAATTTCATGATCTTGCTCGTGCCATGCATCGGTCAAGCTATTCGTAAGCACGCGGTCGCCGATGTCCTTCGGAAAGCGAGCGCCGGAGATGAGGTCGTACACTTTCGTCAGAATGGTGTCGTCCGTGCCAGATTGAACCACGCGCTCTTTCCGCCAATGCGCGGCGTCCGCTTCAGGGCTGGCGACAAACCGGGACCCCAACCAAACACCTTCCGCGCCAAGCATCAGCACGGCTGCCAGGCCGCGGCCATCTGCGATGCCCCCAGCGGCCACAACCGGGATACCACCCACCACGTCGATCACCGCCGGTACCAGCGGCAGCGTACCGCTATAGCCAGTATGGCCGCCGGCCTCAGTGCCTTGAGCAGCGATGAGATCCACACCAGCCGCCGCAGCGACTATGGCATGGCGGACCTTTTGAACTTGGGCCAAGACCTTCATCCCAGCGGCATGCGCAGCGGATACATACGGGGTGGGGTCAGCGAAAGAATGGCTGACAACTGGCACACGCTCATCAATCGCGACCTGGACCAATCGGTCAAGTCCAGGAAATGATGAGATAAAACCGACCCCAAACGGTTTTTGTGTCCGGCTGCGCACCAACCGGATTTGCTCGCGCAGCCACTCTGGGCTGCCGCCGGTTCCGCCGATGAGGCCCAATCCGCCAGCCTCCGAGACGGCAGCCGCTAACTCGGCCGTGGCGGTGCCCGCCATCGGAGCGCTGATAATCGGATGATCAATGCCGAACAAATCGCAGATACGGGTGTGGATCATGGTCGCTGTCTCCTATTCCGTTTTGCGGATGAACAGAATGGAAGCGGAACTATCCGGGGTCATTCGCCTGAACCGGACCATAGTATAAGCTCGGAACTCGACCGGATGGACGCGCTGCTCAAGAACGCCCGGACGAAGACGCCCACCTATGATTCCCCCGATCGCCATCACCCGCTGGCCCAGTTACAGCAAGGCGGCGCAGCCGGGCGCAACAAGCTTTCTTTCGGCTCGATGCTCCAATCGCCTGGCTCGCCTCAAAATTAATATACACCCGCCCGCGTCATCCTCTGGTAAGCTTGCAGCGTGAGCACACCCGCGTCAGCCCCCGCCGGCCCAAACGCATCATGACCGACCCGATCCCCACACTGGGCATCAGCCTGCTGACCCAATCCGGCCGCGGCCTGGGCGAGGCCCGCCCGCCGCGCACGGCGCTGGAGCAGGCCGTGGTGGATATCTGGCGCCAGGTGCTGCCGGCCGAATCCTTCAGCGCCGATAGCGACTTCTTCGACCTGGGCGGCGACTCGCTCATGGCCATGCAGATCGTCGCCCGCGTGCAGCAGGTGTTCGAGGTGGGACTGGACGTCACCCGCTTGCTGGATGCGCCCACGCCGGCCGCCCTGGCCGCCCTGGTGGAGCAGGCGCTGGCGGCCGGCGACGGGTCGCCCGCCGCGCCTGGGCCGGCGGCGTTTGCCGCAACGCTCGACCGCGCCGTCCCACGGCCGCTGTCGTTCACCCAGGAGCGCATGTGGTTCATCCACCAGATGGCGCCTGACAACCTGGCCTACAACATCAGCGGCGCCGTCCGGCTGCGCGGCCCGTTCCACCTGGCCGCGCTGGACGCCGCCTTCACTGAAGTGATCCGCCGGCACGAAATTCTGCGCACCACCTTTCAGATGACCCCCAGCGGCGAGCCGCGCCAGGTGGTGGGCGCGCCGCTGTCGTTCCATGTGCAGGTGGTGGAA
This sequence comes from Anaerolineales bacterium, assembly GCA_043734225.1. Taxonomy (GTDB): domain Bacteria; phylum Chloroflexota; class Anaerolineae; order Anaerolineales; family UBA6663; genus JAYTFQ01. The sequence continues at coordinate 3,193 of JAYTFQ010000614.1, forward strand.
GTCGCCGTC
>JAYTFQ010000615.1:0-7294 GCA_043734225.1 Anaerolineales bacterium
AGGCCGGTCATGCCGGGCGGGGCCGCCAAGCGGCGCTTGTGCCAATCCTGATACAGCGCCACCTCGTAGGCAATCGGCGGCCGCGGCCCCACCAGGCTCATGTCGCCGCGCAGCACGTTTATCAATTGGGGCAGCTCGTCCAGGCTGGTCTTGCGAATGAGGGCGCCCACGCGCGTGACGCGCGGGTCGCGCGCCAGCTTGAGACTGGCCGGGACGCTGGCAAGCGCCGAGGCCTGGTTCAGGCTGACATTATCCTGGATCAGCCGCGCCACGTGCGCCTGGTGCAAGCCCGGGTCGGCGTTGACCATCATGGAGCGGAACTTGAGCATGGTAAACGGACGGCCGTTTTCGCCGATGCGGCGCTGGCGGTAGAGCACCGGCCCGGCCGATTCCAGCCGGATGGCCGCCGCCACCAGCAGCAGCACGGGCGAAATCAGCACCAGGCCTAGGGCCGACAGGACAACATCGAAGGCGCGCTTCGACACGCGCCGCCAGCCATAAATGCCCGGTTGGCCCAGGTCCACCACTGGGATGCCGCCAAAGCCTTCCAGCGAGGCGCCCGGGAACGACAGCGCGAAAAGATCCGGGATGACGTGGACGCGCACACCGTGCTGCTGCAGCACCTGGCACACTTCCACCAGGCGCTCGTGCGCGCGCAACGGCAGGGCCACGATGGCGTCCTGGATGTTATGTTCGGACACGATCGCAGCCACCTGGTTAATTCCGCCCAGCACGGGCGCCCCGTCAAAGCGCTGACCGAGTTTGTCCGAGTCGTCATCCACATAGCCGACCAGGTTGACGTCCGCCCAGGCAAAGCGCCGCAACTGCTCCACCGCCGCCCGGCCGGCCGGCCCAGCGCCCACCACCAACAATTGCCGGCGCGACAACTGGTGGCGCGGGTTTAGATAGAGGCGGTAGGCCCAGAGGGCAATGCGCACGCCCCACAGCACGGCCAGCGAAAGGATGAAGAAGATGACGGCCAGCAGCCGCGAGGTGGTGCGAAAGGTGAAAAACAGGGTGCTGGCCAGCGTGAGGCTGGAGATGCCGACCGCCAGAAAGACATTGAGCAACTCGGCCTTCAGGGTGGCGTTCCGGCTGCCATCGTAGGCGCCCAACAGCACCAGGAAGAACGGCCAGATGCCGGCCACCAGCGGGAACACCTGCGGCTCCAGGATGGACGGGTACCAGGGCAGCCCGACTGGAAATTCATATGCCGCCAGGGCGCTGCTGATCGTTGGCGACAGTTGAAGCAACCGCGCGCGCAGCCAGGCGGCCAGCAACAGGGCCAGCAATGTGCCCAGCCAATCGACAGCGGCAGTGAGAATGATACGTTTTGTGCTGAATTGTCGGAGCATCGAGGAATCGGTACGCGCTATAATGAGGTCTGGTGCGGTTACAAGAAGTGAGTTCCATTATACACAAAGTCCGCCGGGCCTGAAAAAGCCAGGAACCGCGGCTGGGGGAACTCACTTTCCAAAGCGGCCCGGACCCCCACGGCCCAGGAGAGGCCAAAATGCCCGAATTGCGGCAGTTTACCGGCGAAAACTTCCAGCTCGAAGTCCTGCAATCCGACACGCCGGTTCTGGTCGACTTCACGGCCGAATGGTGCGCGCCGTGCCGCATGCTGGCCCCGGTGGTTGAGCAACTCAATGGCGAGTGGAACGGCGCGGTCAAAGTGGGCCATCTGGACGCGGACATCCACACTGAGATGGTAATGGCGTATGGCGTGCTGAGCCTGCCCACGCTGATCCTATTTAAAAACGGCCAGCCGGTGGAGCGCCTGACGGGTTTCGCCCGCCGCGAGCGCATTCTGGCCAAACTCAAACCGCACCTAGCCTGATCTGGGCGCCAAAACGTATCGGCTCAGCCTATCTTAAAGTGCCGGCCGAATTGAATGCCGCCAAAACATCCTTGATTTCCCTGGTTACAGACGCCAGCGGCGGGTCCGCGCCTGACTTGCGCCCAGTTGAATTACTGCGCCGTGCGCGGGTGAATGGGGAACTGCAGATAGAACGTGCTGCCGGTGTAATTCGTCTCGTCGTGGCCGGCGCTTTCCACCCAAATACGCCCGCCGTGGGCGCGCACCACGCCGCGCGCGATGGCCAGACCCAGGCCTGGCCCACCGCCTTTGAAGATGGTCTTGCCGGAAGAATGTAGGGCCACCGAGCCCACCTGGTAAAACTTCTCGAAGACCAGCTCATGGTGCTCGGGGTCCAGCCCAATGCCGGTGTCCTGCACGCTGATCTCCGCGCCCAGCAGGCCGCCAGGCAGGGTCACCGGCCGAGTGCGAATGAGGATGTGCCCGCCATCCGGGGTGTACTTGATGGCGTTGATAATCACGTGATGCAGCGCCTTCTGGATCAGGGTTGGATCGGCGTTGATGGCCGGCGTATCCGGCGAGTGCTCAATCTCAAAGTGCAGTTGGCGGCCGCGGGCGTCGTTTTTCAGCCGGCTGACCAGGTCGTTGACCACGCTGCGCAGCGGCACGGGCACCACCGAGATGCGCACACCGCCCGGCTTGTCGCTGTCGATGCGGGTGACATCCAGCATGGCGTTGACCACCTCGTGCAGGCGCTCGGTGCCGTGGCTCAGGCCCTCCAGCACTTCGGCCAGCGTCGGGTCGGCTTTCAGGTTCGGGTCCAGCTTGAGCACGTTCAGATAGCCCATCATCACCGTCAGCGGCGTGCGCAGCTCGTGAGCGGCCACCTCGATGAACTCCAGCTTGTTGCGGTCTAACTGGGCCAGCACGCGGTTGGTGCGCTGCAGGTCGGTGATGGCCACCTGGTCGTTGGCGCGCATGCGGCTGAGGGTGGTGCGGATGACGCTCATGGCCAGGCGCGGGCTGCGGTTGAGGATGGCCTCGAAATCGGTCTTGGCGATCTCGAGCACTTCCACCTCGCCCAGGGTGCGCACGCTGGCGGCGCGCGGCGCATTTTGGATCAGCGCCATCTCGCCCACGTAATCGCCTGGACCCACCCGGCGCATCACCCGCTCGCCGTCGCGGTCGCTAATCTGCTTGGTGATCAGGGCCTCGCCTTTGGCCAGAATGTAGAAAATATCTTCGTAGGCGCCCTCGCGGCACAGCAGCGTGTCCGGTGGGTAACGGTTCACGCGCGTCAGCCCGGCCAGCTCGTCCAGCTCGGCCTGTGATAGGCCGGCGAAGGTTTGGGTCAGCAGCGCCAGCTTGCTGCCGGTATCGAGGGCGGGTGCAGTCACCAGGCGGCTTTCAGATGGCCGTGGGCGCGGCGGGGATCACCACGCGCGCAGCCTGCGAGCCGGCCAGCGGCAGGATGAAATGGAAGGTGCTGCCGCGCCGGAACTCACTCTCCAGCCAGATGCGCCCGCCTTGCAGCTCCACCAGGTTCTTCACAATGTTCAAACCCAGGCCGGTGCCGGTGGCCATCTCGCGCGCGGTGCGGTCGTCCGAGCGGAAAAACTTCTGGAATAGCTTGCCCTGGTCCTCCGGGGAAATTCCGATGCCGGTGTCCTGCACCGAAATGTGCAGCCACGGGCCGGGCCCAGGCAGGGCCGGGCGGGCCGCTTCGGGCAAGGTCACGTTCTCGGCCCGCACGCGCAGGGTCACCTCGCCCTTTTCGGGCGTGTATTTGTAGGCATTGGACATCAGATTGGTGAGCACCTGCCCGGCGCGGTTGCTGTCAGCGTACACTTGCGGCAAGTCGTCGGGCACATCCATCACCAGGGTCTGCTGCTTGGATTCAAACAGCCCGCGCGTGCCGCGCAGCACCTCGTCGATGACGCTGCGGAAGGCGACCGGCCCCAGCTCCAGCCGCAGCCGGCCGGTCTCAATGCGGGTGATGTCGTTCAGGTCGGTGACGATGGTGGTCATGCGATCCAGATTGTTCTTGATGGTGGTCAGGAACTGGCGCTGGGTGTCGTTGACCGCCCCCACCGCGCCGGCCAGCAGCAGCTCGGACGACATCTTGATGGAGGTCATGGGCGTCTTCAGCTCGTGGGCCGCCACCGAGACAAAATCGCTCTTTGCGATGTTGGCCGCCGTCACTTCCGCATACAGCCGGGCGTTGGCAATGGCCACCGAGGCGTGATCCAGCAAGCGGATGACAAAGGCCAACTGCTCGTCGCTGAAGGCATCCGGCTCCGGGCTCTCCAGGTTGATGAGTCCGATGGTGGCGCCCTCGCGCACAATCGGGATGGTGAGCTGCGAGCGGGTGGCCGACAGGATGCCGCGATAGTCGGGGTCGGCGCGCACATCGCGCACCCGGCTGAGCGCGCCAGTGCGCACCACCCGGCCCATGATGCCGCGCTCGGCCGACAGCGGCCGGTCGCGCAGCTTCTCCACCGTGTCGCCGTAGCCTTGCGTGGCGATGATGCGAATGCCTTCTTCCACCACCATGCCCACCGAGCCGGCGTAGGCCTGGGTGTTCTTCATGGCCCAGTCCAGGGTGATGTCCATCACGCGCTGCACCTCCAGGGCGGCGTTGAGCTCGCGGTCGATGCGCTGCATCACCGACAGCTCGGCCACGCGCTCGGAGAGGGCCTGGTCGGTCTGCGCGAACAGGCGGGCGTTCTCGATGGCCACGGCTGCCTGGCCGGCGAAGGCGGCCAGCAGGTTGCGGTCTTCGTCGTTGAAGGGCGCGCCGTCGGCCTTGTTGATCACTTCCAGCGCGCCCACGGTGTGCTCGCCGCGCCGCAGCGGCACCACCATCAGCGCGCGCGTGATAAAGCCGGTGGTCTGGTCCGAGCCGCGGAACCAGCGCGGGTCATTCTGCACGTCGTTGACGATCAGCACCGTGGCCGACTCGATGGCCTCGCCCACGAAACCCTTGCCGGGCGCGATGCGCATGCCCACCAGGTTCTGGCCCACCGGCCCGGCCGCCACGCGAAACACGTATTCGCCAGTGTCGTCGTCCGTCAGGAACAGGCTGCCGGCTTCGCAGCCCAAAATGCTCATGGAGCTGTTAACAATGCGCACCAGCATCGGATCCAGATCGAGGCTGGCGGCCATGGTGGTGCTGACCTCGTTGAGCGTGCTCAGTTGGCGGGCGCGCTGCTCGGCCTTTTGCAGCAACTGGGCCTTGGCCATGGCCGAGGCGGCCTGGTCGGCGATGGCCCACAAAATCTTAAGCTGGTCCTCGGTGAAGCTGCCCGCCAGCTCGCTGCCGGTCAGGTCGGCCGCCACCGCCATCACGCCGATAGTCTCGGCCCCGGTGTTGAGCGGCACCCCCAGCCAGGCCTGGCGCGCCGCCGGCCGGGCGCGCGGCGGCACGTCGCGCCGGCGGCATTCGGCCAGGTAATCGTCGGTGCGAATGGGCTGGCCGGTGCGCCAGACTTCGCTCTCCAGGCCGCGACCGTCCGGCAGGAGCTTGTTTTCCTGCGTGTTATCGCGCTCGTCGTTGTCCACAAAGAAGGCCACCATCAGGCTTGCGCTGCGCGGGTCTTTGAGCAGGATGGAGAAATGGCGCGTATCGACCACCTTGCTGGCCTGGGCAAAAATCAATTCCAGCAGGTCGTCAAAATTGAGCGTGAAGTTGACCGCCTGCGACATCTGGCTGAGCACGTTCAGCTCGCGCACCCGGCGCTCCAGGTCGCTGATAACCGTGGCGCGCTCGATGGCCAGCGCCGCCTGGTCGGCCAGCGCCTCCACAAAGCGCACATCGTGGCGGGTGAGCGGCTGGCCCGAGAGCTTGGGGCCGACCGCCAGCCAGCCGGCCAGGCCGCTCTGGCCGGGCAAGGGCGCGTAAATGGCCGCGCCCAAAATCGCCAGCCGGGCCCGGTCGGTGGCCAGGTGCGCCGGCAGGGGCGCGTCGGGCGTCAGGTAAACCGCGTTGCGCTCGCGCGCCAGGCTGGTGGCCAGGGCGCCAGTCGTTGTAAAACGCAGCTCGGTGTGCGACAGGCGCGGCCCGCCTCCCGGCGTGAGCGGGAGGGCGCCCGGCTCGCCGAGCGGGGACGGCGCGCCGAAGGCGGCGAAATCTTCATTGAGCGCATCGCGCAGAAACAAATACACGCGCGCCGGGCGCAGCGCGCCCTCCAGCTGCTCGGCCAGGGCGGCGGCGATATCGCCCAACCCCATGGCGCGCGTCAGGGCGCGGCCAAAGGCTTCCAGCCGCTCGGTGTAGGCGCGTTGGCCCCGGAAAAACGTGTCATTGACCGCGCCCTGCAGCCGGTCGCGCAGCGGGTTGAACCCCACCACCAGCGCGAAGATCACCAGGCCAATCACCACCGGGTTGCTGGCCTGCACCGCCGCGCCAAAGATAACGGCGGCCCCGGTGAGCACCAGGCCATAGCCGGCCAGGGTGAGCACGACCATGATGGTATACACCAGCATCTGGCTGGTGACAAAATCGGTATCGAGCAGGCGGTAGCGCAGGATGGCATAGGCCACGGCGGCGGGGAACACCGCCAGCAGCGGCAAGGCCAGCGCGGCGTTTAGCGCCGGCGGGTTGCGCACAAACAAGGGCTGGATGGCCCAGGCCAGCAGCAGCGCAAACGCCGCCACAGCTCCCAGCAGGATCACCTGCATCTGCTCGCGGGCGATTGGGGAGGTGCTGGTCACCCGGCGATAGCCGGCCATCACCAGGAACACGGCAATGCCGGCGCCCAGGAAAATGTACCCATAGCGCCAGGCCAGCACATACTCGCGCGGGTCCGCGCCCAGGTAGAGGGTATAGAGCGCGTAAGCCGCCAGGGCCAGCGCGGGCAGGTAAGGCAACAATCGCAGCGCCGGCCGGTGCCGCACCAGGCGCGCATCCTGGGGAAAGACCATGCCCAGCGTCATCAGCGCCGCCCCGGTCGTGGGCACGGCCAGGGTCCAGGCCCAGGTGAACCAGTGCGTCGTATACAGATCGAACAATCCGCCCAGCCCCACCGCGGCCGTGGCGCAGAACAGCGCGAAAGCCCGCCCGGCCGGCTCACTGCGCCGCAGCCGGTAGACCAGCAAGCCGATGATGATATACACCAGGCCGACGAAGTAGGGCACAACGAACAGCGTGATGAACGTCGACAACGGAAAGGCGCTGAGCAGTACCGGGATCGATAGCGACGGCCCCGTGCCGCGCAGCACGCCCAGCGTCACGCTTGTGCCGGGCGCTTTTTGCGCCAGCGCCTGGCTGATGGCGTCGGCGCCATCAACGGGCACGCCATCAATGGCTTGCAGCCTGTCGCCGGGCAGCACGCCAGAGGCGAACACCGGCCAGGGCTGCGCGCCGGTGGCGCCGACATTGTTGAAGGTCAGGGTCTGCTCGACAAAGCCGCCCAGAAAGGGTTGGCGCAGCCAGCGAAAGGCCAGCGCCGGTGTGGCCAGCAGGTAAATAATCAG
>JAYTFQ010000616.1:0-3136 GCA_043734225.1 Anaerolineales bacterium
CCCTATGGGTGTCTGACCACGGCATCCCATTCAGCTGGAATTTTATGACCGGCTGAGCAGATAATGCGATAATACCCACCATGACCACGCCGGAGGCCCGCCCATGAGCGCCAACAAACCTGTCAGCACCATTCCACCCGAAACTTTGGAATTTTACGAGCGGCTTGTTGCCGGCGTCGGCCTGCAGCGCAAGGGCGACACGCTGCCCTACACCGCCCTCAACGGCAACATGTTCTCCTACCTGGATAAGCACGGCCAGCTCGCGCTGCGGCTGCCCGCCGAGGCGCGCGCCGCCTTCCTGGCCCAATACCCCGCGCCGCCGCCGGTCATGCCCAATGGCCTGCCGCAGCCCGAATACGTCACCGTGCCGGCCGACCTGCTGGCCGACACGCCCGCGCTGGCGCCGTTCTTCGCCCAGAGCATGGCCTATGCCCGCGGCCTGAAGCCCAAGCCCGCCGCCAGCCACCGGGCCGCCAAAGCCACCAGCGCCAGCAGCCAGCGGCGCGCCATCGCCAAGTATGAGGCCGCCACGAAAAAGAAGAAGCGGCTGGCCAGACGGAAGGGTCCGGCCTAGCATTGAGTGACGACGCCCAGCGCCAGCAGGACGGCGCCAGCGCGCGCGCGGCGGTGGACGCCGTCTACCAGACCGAGTCGCGCCGGGTGCTGGCCACCCTCATCCGACTGCTGGGCGATTTTGACCTGGCCGAGGAAGCGCTGCAAGACGCCTTCACCGCCGCGCTGGCCCAGTGGCCGGCCAGCGGCGTGCCCGCCAACCCGCGCGCCTGGCTGGTCTCCGCCGGCCGCTTCAAGGCCATCGACGGCCTGCGGCGCGGCGCCCGCTTTGATGCCTCCCAGGCCGAGCTGGCCGAGCGCTTTGGCGGCCAGGCCATCGACCCGGCCGCCGCCGCCGAGGACGACGAGCGCGTGGAGGACGACCGGCTGCGGCTGATCTTCACCTGCTGCCACCCGGCGCTGCCGGCCGACGCGCGCGTGGCGCTGACTCTGCGCGAAGTGTGCGGCCTCTCCACCGAGGAAATTGCCCGCGCCTACCTGGCCGCCCCGGCCACGCTGGCCCAGCGCATTGTGCGCGCCAAGGCCAAGATCCGCGAGGCCGGCCTGCCCTACCAGGTGCCGGCCCTGGCCGAGCTGCCCGAGCGGCTGGGGGCGGTGCTACAGGTGGTCTATCTGGTCTTCAACGAGGGCTACTCGGCCTCTTCCGGCGGCGCGCTCACCCGCGCCGACCTGTCCGGCGAGGCCATCCGGCTGGGGCGGCTGCTGCTGCAACTGCTGCCCGAGCCGGAAGTGATGGGCCTGCTGGCCCTGATGCTGCTACACGAGTCGCGCCGGGCGGCGCGCACCTCGCCCGCCGGCGACCTGGTGCTGATTGACGACCAGGACCGCGCCCTGTGGGACAAAGGCCAGATCGCCGAGGGCGCGGCGCTGGCGCAGCGCGCCCTGGCCACCGGCCGCTTCGGCCGCTACACGCTGCAAGCGGCCATCGCCGCCGCCCACGCCACCTCGTCCAGCCCGGCCGCCACCGATTGGGGCCAGATCGTGCGGCTCTATAACCAACTGGCGCAGGTGGACCCTTCGCCGGTGGTGGCGCTGAACCGGGCCGTGGCCGTGGCCATGCATGACGGGCCGGCGGCTGGCCTGGAGCTGATCGACGCCATCCTGGCCGGCGGCGACCTGGCCGACTACCACCTGGCCCACTCCGTGCGGGCCGAGCTGTGCCGGCGCATGGGCCGCACCGCCGAGGCGCGCGCCTCCTACGAGCGCGCCCTGGCACTCACCCAGCAGGCGCCGGAGCGGCGCTTCCTGGAGCGCCGGCTGGCGGCGCTGCCAGACCGGAGCGGCTAGCTCTCGATGTCGCCCATCCTGTAACGCCCGCAAGTCGGCCTCGGCGACCCTCTATAATTGTCACCTTGAGCGCGAATGCGCTGCCGTGGACCACCCGTCGCAGCCGCGCGCGAAGGGCCTCAATGAATCGGCACTGGGTCGAGAGTAATTCAATGAGGCCCTTCGCGCGCGACCAAGTTCATATTTTGTAGCGAGCACATTCGCGCTGCTCAGAAACCAACCATCGTGCAGACCAAGGCGGGAGGCCCATCCCCGAAGGGGCGCTGCGCGTCGCGCGCGACCAAGATGTGAGCTCCGAAGCAGCACATTCGCGCTGCTCAGAAACTGTAATACGCGAATGACATAACGGGAGGTCCTTCGCGCGCCGCCGTTGCGAATGGCCCAAGGCAGCGCATTCGCGCTCAGGATAGACAACCCAGCAAAACGGCGTTTCTCGCGTCATAACATGCCGCGTGCGCGGCTTGTTTACTCAAGGTGACAGTCCTCAACGGCTGGATAAACCGGTTTCTTGGGTCGCAACATGCCGCGCGCGGCATGTTTACTCAGGGTGACAGCAGGCTAACCTGGAAATGAATGTCTTGCTGGTGATGCCGAAGGCGGGGCGCCCAGCGCCATGTTTACTCACGGTGACAGTGCGAGAGCGTGTATGAGGCAGTCCTGCTATCGGGGTAAGGCCGTCAGCGCCGCGCCAAACGAGTTTTTGAACTCGCGGCCCCAGTTGTCGATTTGGGCCAGGCCCGAACGACTATCTAATGAAACGAACAAACAGCACAGCCGGCCAGCCGCCGGCTCCCAGCCAAAAGGAGAAACCAGCATGAAATTCTTTATGTATCAGCCCGAGCCGCCCGCGCCCGATACGCCGCCGCCCAGCCCGGAAGAGTTTGTCCAGATGGACGCCCTGATTGCGGACAGCACCAAGACCGGCGTGCTCATCGCCACCGGCGCCTTCTGGGGCCATCCCACGCGCGTCAACCTGACCGCCGGCAAATACGCCGTCACCGATGGCCCATTCATCGAGGCCAAGGAGCTGATGGGCGGCTGGGCGCTGATCGACGTCAAGTCGCTGGAAGAGTGCATTGGCTGGGCCAAGCGCTTCCGCGACATCGTGGGCGAAGGCACGACCGAGATTTGTCCGGTGATGTTCCCAGACGACTTCGCCGCGATGGGGCAGTAAATAATTCCCAAACATGACTCACCCCGAATTTAATTTAGGCAGGGTGGGCGGACGGTGGGCGAGCCAGAGTAAGCTGAGCGCCAGTCGTAAGCGGTAAAGGGG
>JAYTFQ010000617.1:0-10619 GCA_043734225.1 Anaerolineales bacterium
CCAGCAGGTCCAGCCGAGCGCGCGTGATGGTGGCCGGGGTGACGGCTTGCAGCGTGATGATGTCATTCACCAGCCGCACCAGGGTGTCGGTCTTGTTCATCACCACCTGCAGGCTGCGCATCTGTTCGGTCTGCAGCGGGCCGAGCGCGCCGCTCAACAGCAGCTCCACATAGCTCTTCAGAAAGGTCAGCGGCGTGCGCAGCTCGTGCGAGATGTTCTGCACCATCTCGTCCTTCAGCCGATCCATCTCGGCCAGCTCGTTATAGGTGGACTGCAGCGAGTCGGCCCGCTCGCGCAGCTTCTCATATAGCTCGGCGTTCTCGATGGCCACCGCTGCCTGGGCGGCGAAGCTGGAGAGCAGGTCAAAATCGTGCTGGGTAAACTCGCGCGTGCCCTCGCGGTAAACCGCCATCACGCCCGTCGCCCGCACGCCGGCCTGCAGCGGCACCACCATCAAGCTCTCCGGCGTTTGGGGCGTGCCCGGAATTTGCCTGGCGCGCGGGTCCAGGTCGGCCCGGTTGGCCAGCACGCCCTCCCCGGCCAGCACCACCTGCCCGATCAAACCCTGGCCCACGATGACCACATCGTTGAGTGTTTCTTTTTGGTACAGTTCATCCAGCGCCACGATCGGCAGCAAGGTCTTGCCGTCCGGGCTGAGCTGGTAAACCGTGCACGAATCGCCCTCCACCATCCGCCGCGCGTGCTCGGCAATCGCCTGCAGGCGGGCATCCAGCTCCATAGTCGAGGTCACCGCCAGCGTGGTGGACAACAGCGCCGACACCTCGGCCGCGCGCTGGCGCGCCTCGGCAAACAGCCGAGCGTTGTCGATTGCCACGGCCACCTGGCCGCCAATGGCTTCCAGGGTGGCGGCCTCTTCTGGGCCCCAATGGGCGGCCTGGTCGGTCTGAACGTCGAGCACGCCCAGGGTGCGGTCGTGGGCGATCAGAGGCACCACGGCTTCCGAAACAGTAGCGGGCAGCCGCGGGTCCGGCAAATAGTCACGGTCGGCGTGCACATCGGCCACATAGCGCGGGCGCGACTGGCGCGCCACCCAGGCCACCAACCCCGGCCCGGCCAGAGGCAAATGCAGCTCGGGCAGCGTCGTCTGCCGCCGGCTATCAAAACGGGCCGGGAACATAACCTCCGCGCCGCCGATCAGCCCCAGGTTGGCGTAATAATACCCAAAGGCCATCTCCAGCCGGCGCCCCACCTGCACCAGCAGCGCCTCCACATCCAAAATGCCGCTGATGTCGCGCCCAATCTGGTTGACCACGCGCATTTGCTCGGCATGCCGCCGCACGGTGGAATACAGCCGGGCATTCTCCAGCGCCACGGCCGCGCTGCCGGCCAGCGTCTGCGCCAGGCGCAGCTCGCCCGCGCTGAAGACGCGCACCTGCCGGCTCTCCCACAGCTCGGCATAGCCCAGCGCCCGCCCCTGACGTACCAGCGGCACCACCAGCGCGGTCTGGCCGCCGAACCGGCGCAAGTGCTCGCGCTCGGCAGCCGAGGTGAGCGTGTCGTCATCCGTCACGTTGATCGTGACAGTGGCTCCCTGGGCCATGGCCCGCTGGGCGCGCGTGAAAAAATCAGCCGGATAGTGAGTGTTTAGATCTGAGACGCGCTCGGCCGCCGAAGCCTGCGGGCTGTAATACTCAGCCACGGTGGTGGCGAACGCCTCGGAGACCTCTACCACGTAGGCGCTGGTGCCGTTGAGGGCCTGCCCCAACTGAGCCGCCACCACGTTCAGCACGTCGGCCACGTCCAGGCTGGCCGAGGCCGCGGTCTGCGCCTTCATCAGCACATCCAGATCGCGCGCCTGGCGCTCGGTGGCTTCAAACAGGCGCGCGTTGTGAATGGCAGCCGCGGCCTGGTTGGCCAGGGTCGTCAACAGCGGCACGTCGTCTGCGCGGAAAGCGGTAGGGCAATAGGCCTGGGTGGAGAGCATGCCCAGAATGCGCTCGCCGGCGCGCATGGGAACCACCACCGCCGACTGCACGCGGGCCGATGTGCCGAAATGGGTAATGCCATCCGGCATATCGTCCGGCGTGTGGATGAGCGCCGGCCGTCCCAGCTCAAAAACTTCTTTGAACAGCCCTGCATCGGCCGGTAAGTACAGCCGCGGCTGGCGGGCGCCGCCATCCAGCAAATACACCACCTCCACCATCTGGCTGGGCGCGTCCAGCAGCGCAATGGCGAACGCGTCGTTGGGCATAATCTGCCCCACCGCCTGGTAGGTCGCGCTGTAAATCTCTTCCAAATCCAGCGATTGAGAAATGGCCTGGCTGGCGCGATGCAAAATTGCCAGGCGCTCGGATTGGCGTTGGGCGGCCAGGTGCAGGCGCAGGTTGCCTAGGGCGCTGGCGACCAGCGCCGCGAATTGTTCCCGCGCCGGCCGGGTCCGCTCGCTCCATTCCGGCCCGCGCAGCTCGGCCACGCCCACCAACTGCCCGCGCCAGTGCAGCGGCAGCCCGGCTGCCGGCCCGGACGGCCCAGCTTCAATGACTGCATGCCCCGCCGCGGCCGCCGCGCCGGCTGGTGTGTTGTCAAAATCCGGCGGCGACGACCAGTTCACGGCGTCATCCGCGCCGGCCAGGCGCCGAAACTGCTGGCCGGCCTCGTCGGCCTCGTAGACCACAGCCGAGGCGGCGCCCAGCAACAACTTCGCGTAGCGCGTCACAGCGCCGGCCAGAACCATGCGGTCGGTGGCGCTGGCCAGGTCGATCGCGGCCTGGCGCCAGCGATCGGCCAGGTCGACAGCGGGCGTCAGCGACGATGTTGGTGTGGCAATGGTGGGTTGGAGACTTTGGGAAACGGCGCGGCGGTTGGCCCAGGCCGCCGCCAAGAGAGCGACGACCACCGCCACGCCCGCCAGCAGCGCCAGGCTGGCGAACGGCACCAGGCCCGGATTGGCAAGCAGCCACGCCGCCGCAGCCAGAGGCGCCAGGGCGGATACCAGGCAAGCCAGGATGAGCTTGTGCGAGGCGCTGAACTTCAAAACCCGACTCCCCCGACGCTGGAAACTACCCAGCGGGCGGGGCGGCCCAGCCACCCCGCCCGCTTACTGGTTAAGCCGGCCGATTGAGTTTGCGCGCGGCGGAAGTCACGCGCCCGATGCGCGGGGCGGCGCGGCCTCCCGCCGGGCGCGGCTTGGGGCGCGGCGCCGGACGGGCCGGACGGGCGCGCCGGGCCGCCGCCTTGGCCTTGTCGCCGCGCTTGGGCAGCGCCGGGAACAGCGCCTCGGCCAGCACGGTATCCATGTGTTCCACAAAGATGAACTGCATATCGCGGCGGGCGCTCTTGGGCACGTCCACCAGGTCTTTGTCATTCTTGCGCGGCAGGATGATCTTCTTCAGGCCGGCGCGATGGGCCGCCAGCACCTTCTCCTTCACTCCGCCCACCGGCAGCACCCGCCCGCGCAGGGTAATCTCGCCGGTCATGCCCACTTCCTTGTGCACCTTGCGGCCAGTGAAGGCCGAGATCAGCGCCGTGGCCAGGCTGATACCGGCGCTGGGGCCGTCCGTGGGGATGGCGCCCTCTGGGATGTGAATGTGCGTGTCGGTCTTGTCGAAACGGTCATAGTCCACGGCCAACTGCTTGGCGCGCGACTTGAGATACGACATGGCCGCCTGCGCCGATTCCTGCATCACTTCGCCCACCTGGCCGGTGATCTGCAGGCCGCCCTTGCCGGGCACCAGGCTGACTTCAATCGGCATGGTGTCGCCGCCGGCTTCGGTCCAGGCGACCGCGGTCACCACGCCCACTTCATCGTGCAGCTCGGCTTCCAGCGGGGTGTATTGCGGCGGGCCCAGATATTTGTGCAGGGTCTCGGCGCCGATGCGCGCCGGCACCCGTTTGCCCTCGGCCTTGCGCCGCGCCACTTTGCGCAGCACATTGGCGATTTCGCGCTCCAGGTTGCGCACGCCGGCTTCGTAGGTGTAGCTGCGCACCATATCGCTCAGCGCCGAGTCGGTCAGAGTCACCGGCGCATCCTGCAGCCCGTTCTCCACCAGTTGGCGCGGAATCAGGAACTTGTGCGCAATGCTCAGCTTCTCTTCTTCCACATAGCCCGGAAACTCCAGCACCTCCAGCCGGTCTTGCAGGGCTGGCGGCACGGTCGCCAGGGTGTTGGCGGTCGTGATGAACAGGGTCCGCGACAGGTCGTAGTCCACGTCCAAATAGTGATCGAAGAAGGTCTTGTTCTGCTCCGGGTCCAGCACTTCCAGCAGCGCCGCGGCCGGGTCGCCGCGGAAATCCTGGCCGAGCTTGTCGATCTCATCCAGCATCAGCAAGGGGTTGATCGTCCCGGCCCGGCGCATGGTCTGGATCAGCCGGCCCGGCAGCGCGCCAATGTAGGTGCGCCGGTGGCCGCGAATGTCGGCCTCGTCGCGCACGCCGCCCAGGCTGAGCCGGGCAAACTTGCGGCCCAGCGCCTCGGCAATCGATTTGCCCAGCGAGGTTTTGCCGGTGCCAGGCGGCCCCACAAAACACAGGATCGGCGTGCGCACCTGGCTGTTGCCCTCGGTCAGTTGGCGCACGGCGATGTATTCCAACACGCGCTCCTTGGCCTTCGGCAGGCCAAAGTGGTCGCGCTCCAGCACCGTGGCCGCGTGTTTCAAGTCCAGGTTATCGGGGGTGGTGGCCGTCCAGGGCAGCTCCAGCAGCCAATCCAGATAGGTGCGGATGATGCCCACCTCGGGCGCCATCGGCGGCATCTGGGCCAGCCGCTCCAGCTCCTTGGCCGCCTTCTGCTCCACTTCCGTGGGCATGTGGGCCGCGGCGATCTTCTCCTTCAGTTCGGCCAGCTCGGTGTTCCACAGGTCGGTCTCGCCCAGCTCGGTCTGGATGGCCTTCATCTGCTCGCGCAGATACATCTCGCGCTGGTTGCGATCGACCTCGTTCTGCACCTGCGAGTGGATGTGGTCTTCAAGCTCCAGCACGTCCAGCTCGCGCCCCAGCAAGATGCTGATGCGCTGCAGGCGCGTGGTCGGGTCAAAGGTCTCCAGGATCGACTGCCGGTCGGCAATTTCCAGGTTGACGGTTGATGCCACCAGATCGGCCAGCCAGCCCGGCTCTTCAATATTCATGGCGAAGACATAGGCTTCTTCGGGCAGAGAGCGGTTGAGCTGGATGCACTTTTCAAACAGGGCCAGCACCGCCCGCATCAGCGCCTCGGTCTCGCGCGGCTTGCCGGTCGGCTCGTCCACCACCCGTGCCTTGGCCACATAGTATGGCTCGGAGTGCACGATGCTCACAATCTGCACCCGCCGGCGCCCTTGGGCCAGCACCGAGGTGGAGTTGTCCGGCATACGCAGCGTGCGGCCCACGGCCAACTCCACGCCCACCGGGTACCAATCGTCCGGCCCGGGGTCTTCCACTTCGGAAGAAATCTGGGTCACCGCCAGCAGGGTCTGATTCTTGGCCTGGGCGGCGTTGATGGCGGCCAACGACTTCTCGCGCCCCACAAACAGAGGCGTGACCATGTGCGGAAACATCACCATGTCGCGCAGCGGCAGCAGCGGGCACTCGATCAGGCCGTCCTCATCCGGCTCGGCCTCCACCACATCGTACAGCTCCTCGGCGCGCCGGTTCATCACGTCGCTAAAGTCCGACCGCGCCAGCCACTCGCGATATTCTTTATCCAACATTCCGTTTCGCTCGAACCTCTCTAGACTGCTAATGGGACACCAACTCCTGGGCCATCGCCGCGGCGTGCGCCTCGGCCACGACAAACAAACTGCCGCAGGCCAGGATCACGTCATCGGGTTTGGCCGATGCCAGGGCACGCGTCACGGCGTGCGCCACGGATGACACCACCTCCGGGCTAAGGCCATGCGCCTTAACCATGTCCGCCAGCTCTTCCGGATCCTGCGCGCGCGGATGCACCGCCTGCGTCAGGATGGCGCGCGTCACGCCCACGCCCGGCGCCAGCAGCTCGGCCAGCATGCCGCTCACGTCCTTGTCGGACGAGGCCCCGAAGATCAGCGTCACCCGCCGCCCCGGGAAATAGTCTTGCAGCGTGGTGGCCAGCTTCTGGGCCGAGTCGCGATTGTGGGCGCCGTCGAGCACCAGGTAAGGCCGGCGGCGCACGATCTCAAACCGCCCGGGCCAGCGCACGCCGGCCAGCCCGTCGCGAATGGCCTCCGGCGCCAGCGGCAAGCCCTGGTCGCGCAGCGCCTGCAAGGCGCCATAAGCGACAACGGCATTCTCCACCTGATGCCGGCCCAGCAGTGGCAGCCGCATCTGCTCCGGCCGCCAATCCACCGGGTGCCCATCCGCGCGCAGGCCGTCCAGTTGGGCCTGCTCCGCCGCCGACCAGACCTCGAATTCCTGGCCGTCCAGGTTGTGCGCCACCAACCGGTACAGCCAATCGCGCCCGACCACGGTCAGCGGCGCGTGGCGCTCGGCCGCAATCCGCTCCAGCACCCGCAGCGCTTCGGGCTTCTGCGGCGCGCTGACCACCGGCACGCCAACTTTGATGATCCCAGCCTTCTCGCCGGCAATCTCGGCCAGGGTGTTGCCCAGCAAGTAGGTGTGGTCATAGCTCAGCGACGTGATGACCGACACCCGCGGCGTCAGCACGTTGGTCGCGTCCAGCCGGCCGCCCAGGCCCACCTCCACCACGGCCACATCCACCCGCTCGTGGGCGAAATAGACAAATGCCAGGGCGGTGGTGATCTCAAAGGTGGTCAGGCCGGGGTGCTGTGCCACCACCGGCTGCAGGTCCGTGACAATTTCGGCCACCGCCGCCCGCGGGATGAACTGGCCGTCCACCTGCGCCCGCTCGCAAAAATCGACCAGATGCGGCGAGGTGTAGAACCCGGTGCGGTAGCCGCCGGCCCGCAGCGCGCTGGCCGACATGGCGGCCACGGAGCCCTTGCCCTTGGTGCCGGCCACGTGCAGCACCGGGTAGCGGTCCTGGGGGTTACCCAGCGCCGCCAGGAAGCGGACCATGCGCGCCAATTCAAACGTTTCGGGCGAGTATTTGTCGGCCCGAACCACGCTGTAATCGACAAAACTATAGATAAAGTCAAGGGCTTCTTCGTAGCTGAGCATGAAGGTTAATGGTAGCACAAGCCACACCGAAATGGTACCTTTGGCCACCTGCCCGTTTGAGGGATTCCCAACTGTCTGGTAGAGTTAGTCGTGGGCGCCCGGAGGCATTCTGCATCGGGCGCTTCGCTTGCCCGGTTACAACCTCTTGCGGAGTGCTGCTTGCGCCGGTCGATCCTGCTGACGACATTTATCGCGATCGTGGTGTTGGCCGTTGGCCTGGCCATCGCCTGGCAGGTGATTCAGCCGGGCGGGCCGCCGCTGACCGCCGCCGCCATCGCGCTGCCGGCCATTTCACCCAATGCCGACGGCCAGACCGATGTCACCGGCATCCATTACGCCCTGCGGCGGCCGGCGGGCGTCTCCATCTACTTCGTCGATTCGGCCGGCCAGCGTTTCTACTTCCGCCAGGACAAACCGCGCGCCGCCGGCGCCTATGACATCAATTTCAGCGGCGTGGTGGATGCCTACAGCCTGCCCGGCGAGAACGTGCCAGACACCATCCTGGCCCGCGTGCTGCAAAACGGCCAGTACACCTGGGTCATAGCGGCCACCGACGCGGCCGGCCAGCACAACCAGATCACTGGCTCGCTCGCCATCACCAATGCCGACACCGCCCTGCCCGAAATCAGCGCCTTTACCATCTCCCCGCCGGTCTTTACGCCCAACCAGGACGGCATTGACGACCATGCCATCATCAATCTGGGGCTGAGCAAGGATATTCCCGCCACCGGGCTCAAGGTTTACCTGATTAGCGCCGACGGCTCGCAGCAACTGCCCATCGGAGAAGCCATCACGCCCATCCAGCTCGGCCAGCGCGGCCTGCATGAGTTTGATTACGATGGCGGCATCGGCCAGAATCTGAGGCCGCCGCCGGACGGCCAGTACATTGTGCGCGCCATCGCCGAAGATGCCGTCGGCCAGCGGGTGTCGGTTGACAATCACGTCACCATCCAAAACGGCGGCCTGCCCCAGGCCGATATTGTGCTGGGCCAGGTGAAATGGTCGAGCAGCCAGGTGCTGTTCGGGCAGCCGCTCACCTTCACCCTGGTGGTCGAAAATTACGGCACGGCGCCGCTGCGCACCAGCGGGCCGGATTCGGGCTGGGAGTACACCTCCATGGCGCAGCAAGCCAACACCATCGGCCAGTATCAGCAGTCCGGCGCGTGGCGAATCGGCATTAACTGCGACACCTGCCTGACGGACTACCCCTGGCGCTGGGCCTTAGGAAAGACGTCCGATCTCACCAACATTCCCGATTCCTTTGGACGCCCGCAATACTATTTGATGCCCAGCCACAAAGTGCAAGTGACCGGCAGCATCATCCTGGACAAGATCATTGCCAGCCGCAACCCGCAGTATTTTTGGGCCGGGTTGATCCACGAGGACGTGAACACGGTCAACACCAACGTCGATCCGCAGCTCGTCACCATTGTGCAGTAGGCGCCCGCCAGCGAAGATCAATTTTTCATCAAGAAATCTGGATTGATTGCGCCTTGAAACCGGGTTATCATCCACTTGACTAGTAGGTCTCGCACCATTCCGAATGTTACATGAACATAAGGAGGTGACCGCCCCAAGCCCCGCCCGCCGAATCGGCCCCATTGCAGAAGCGTCGGTATCGTCATTGGAACATATTGATCGAGGAGAGTAGAGGAGAACCATGAGCCACAAAACACGCCTATCGTACGCTGTCTTTACGGGCCTGGCGACCATCGCCATGCTCGCCGCGGCCTGCTCGCCGGCAGCCACGGCCGCGCCCACCATCGCGCCCACGGTCGCGGCGCCCACCACCGTCGCCGCCACGGTCTCGGCCGCCACGGCCGTGCCGCCCACCAGCCCGCCGCCAGTGTGCACCAAGCTGGCCGACGCCCCCGCGGCGCCGGCGGCCGGCAGCCTGGGCGCCTCGGATACGCCCATCGTCATCACCTTCGTTCCCTCCGGTGATTCGGGCAAGATCACCAAGGCCGGCAACGCCATCGCCGATTGCCTGGGCCAGATGACCGGTCTGTCGTTCAAGATCGAAGTGGGCACGTCCTTCGGCGCCTCGATTGAAGCCATGGGCGCGAACAAGGCCCAGGTTGGCTTCTTGAATACGTTCTCGGTACTGCTAGCCGAGGAGAAGTACGGCATCGTTCCGGCGCTGGCCGTGCTGCGCAAGTACAACGCCAACGCCATCGACCCGGACGCCGCGCTCTCCGGCAAGATCGAACCCTTCTACAAGGGCCAGTTCATCGCCAGCAAGGCCTCCGGCATCAAGACCTTCGCCGATTTGAAGAACAAGACCTTCTGCTTCGTGGATCCCAACTCCACCTCCGGCTACATCGTGCCCCATATCGTGCTGAAGGCCAATGGCATTGATCCCGATAAGGACTTCAAGGCCACCCAAAACGCCGGCTCGCACAACAACGTGGCCATCGCCGTCTATAAGGGCGACTGCGACGCGGGTTCGACCTTCATCGACGTGGTGACGGATGCCACTGCCAACCTGAAGGCCAAGTATCCCGATATCGCCGACAAGGTGACGGCTTTTGCCGACACCGACCGCATCCCAAATGACGGCGTGCAGTTCGTCAAGACGCTGGATCCCAAGCTGGGAGCCGCTATCACTGAGGGCCTGATGGCCATGGCGGCGGACGCCGGCGGCAACGCCGTGCTGCGCGGCCTTTACACCATCAACGGCTTCCAGAAGATCGACGCGACCTTCTATGACGACTTCGCCGCCGTCTTGAAGAAAGCGGGGGTCGACCCCGCCACGCTCGTCAAGTAAGCGACTGGTTTTTCCGAGGGACGGCCCGCGCGGGCCGTCCCTCGGCTTTTCAACTGACGCGGGGAGCCTGCCAGAACCAATGCTGCGCGTTGAACATCTCACTAAGGTCTACCCCAACGGCACCCCGGCGCTGCAGGACGTCAGCTTTGAAGTGGCCGACGGCGAGTTTTTGGCCGTCATTGGCCTGAGCGGGTCGGGCAAATCGACCCTGCTGCGCTGCATCAACCGCCTGGTCGAGCCGACCTCCGGCAAGATTATCTGGGACGGCGAGGACGTCACCGCCGCCGCGGGCGCCGGCATCCGCCGCCTGCGCCGCAAGATCGGCATGGTCTTCCAGCAATTTAACCTGGTCAAGCGCTCGTCCGTCTACACCAACGTGCTCTCCGGCCGGCTGGGCTATGTGAATACAGCCGCCAGCCTGCTGCACATTTTTTCCAAGGCCGACCAGGCACGGGCCATGGCCAGCCTGGAGCAAGTGGGCCTGGCCGAAAAAGCGCACGTGCGCGCCGATTCGCTCTCGGGCGGCCAACAGCAGCGCGTGGGCATTGCCCGCACCCTGATGCAGGAGCCCAGGCTCATCCTGGCCGACGAGCCCGTGGCCTCGCTTGACCCGGTGCTGGCGCACTCGATTCTCAAATACCTGGAGCTGATTAATAAAGAGCGCGGCATCACGGTGCTGTGCAGCCTGCACTACCTCGATCTGGTGCACCGCTACGCCACGCGCGCCATCGCGCTCAAGGATGGCAAGCTGGTGTTCGAGGGCCTGCCCCAGGCCATCGACGACGCCCAGTTCAAAGCC
>JAYTFQ010000618.1:0-6667 GCA_043734225.1 Anaerolineales bacterium
TATCGCCACGACTTCCCGGCTGCTTGGCACGCCGCCACCGTCTAAATTATCTTCGCGGTGCGTATAGATTCTTCAAGGCAGTATTACACTCCCACACCCCCATACCGTCTCTACCTTCCCCCCGTCACCCCACGCAGCGCATCACAGGCCGGGCAGGTCCCGCCTGGCCGCATGATGGCATAACCCGCCTGCGGATCGTCGTTGTAGACGGTGAAGTCCACGTTGAAGACGATCATCATGCGCACCTTGCCGCTATCGCGCGACAGGCTGGCGGCCTGGCCCAGCCACTGGGCCTGCTGCGCCAGGGTGGTGTTGCCCGCCCAGCCAAAGGCGCCCGGCAGCGGCGGGTAGCCCTCGGGCGTCAGATAGCCTAGCTCGGTGAAGCATAGCTGGCGGGCGCCGCCGAAGG
The DNA here is from genome assembly GCA_043734225.1 of Anaerolineales bacterium. Taxonomy (GTDB): domain Bacteria; phylum Chloroflexota; class Anaerolineae; order Anaerolineales; family UBA6663; genus JAYTFQ01. The sequence continues at coordinate 410 of JAYTFQ010000618.1, forward strand.
CGTTGTAGTAGGTGGCGACCATGCTGCCGAAGTAGCGGGTGTAGTAGTCATCGCGCGGATCGCCGGAGCCCTGCGTGGGCGAGACGATGCCCTCGTTGTAGTGTACGCCGATGCAGTCGGCGTAGTTGGCCGCGCCGGCCGCCGCCAGCCCGTCCAGATAGCGGCTGTCGTTCCAGACGTGGTCCAGCCCAAACGCGCCCTCCGCGCCGGTCGGTGACAGCGCGCCCAGGATCACCAGCGTGTTGGCGTTGTTGGCTTTGATTTGCGTGTACGAGCGCTGCAGCAGGTCGGTGTATATGGCCGGGTTGATCTGCCCAGCCGGCCACTCGCGGTCGATATTCATCTCGTTCCAAATCTCGATCGCGTCCGCGCCCAGCCCGGCCACTTGGCCCACGTAGGCGGCGTAGTTATCGAAGTTGGCCCCGCCGGCGATGTCGCTGGGGTTGCCCAGCACGCTGAGCAGGATCTTGAAGCCCTTGGCGTGCGCGTCATTGATCAGCCCGGCGTCGGCGGTGGCGCCCGGCGCCCAGCGCAGTTGGCGCTTCACCCAGATCATCCCGGCATAGGTCATCTTGTTGGCGGCCGAGAAATCGCTCACCTGCCCGCCCAGCTCCCAGGCGCCGTTGCCCACCGGCGGAGGCGGAGCATTCGTGGGCTGCGGGGTCGGGTTGCCGCCGCCACCGCCACCACCACCCGCGCCGGGGATGGTCAGCACCTGGCCCACAAAGATCAGCGCGGAGCTCAAACCATTGGCCGACTCAATATCCGCCACGCTCACGCCAAACTGCTGCGAGATGGCCCACAGGGTATCACCGGCCTGCACCGTGTAGGTGCCGCCGCCCGAGGCCGGGGGGGGCGGCGCGGGCGAGGTGGCGGTGGGGCCGGGCGGCGGGTTGGTGTCACCTCCGCCGCCGGAGCCGGGGATGGTCAGCACCTGGCCGACGAAGATCAGGTTGGGGTTGGAAATGCTGTTGGCGTTGATCAGGTTTGCCAGGCTGACCCCAAAGCGCTGGGCGACCAGGCCCAAGGTGTCGCCACGCTGGATGGTATACGTGCCGCCGCCGCTGGTCGGCGGGGGCGGCGGCGGGTTGGTGCCGCCGCCTCCATCCGGGCCAGGGATGGTCAGTTGCTCGCCGACAAAAATCAGGTTTAGGTTGGTGATGCTGTTGGCCGCCGCCAGCGACGACAGGCTCACCCCAAAGCGGGTGGCGATGCCAAACAAGGTATCGCCGCGCTGAACGATGTAAGTCGTATCGGCAAACGCCGACCCGGCCGTGGGCATCAGCAGCGACAACGTCAATAGGACAATCAAGATTTTCCGCATTCGATTCGGTGTCCTTTCGTAACAACCCGTAGGGGCGATCGGTTGGGGCGGCCTGTTGGGGCAGACCTATGTGTCGGCCCTCCATGTCCGCCATCTGTCCGCCCGCATGCCAAACATTGAGTCTGCGTTTGATCTGTGGTAACCTAGCTCACTCTCAGGCCAAAACAGGAGATTCGCATGGCTTTGCCTGACAACGCACCGGCTCGGCTCGACATCCGCGACAACATTCTAGGCACTATCGGTCACACGCCGCTGGTGCGCCTCAACCGGGTCGGCCGTGGGCTGGCCTGCACCCTGGCGGCCAAGGTGGAATTCTTCAACCCGGCTGGCTCCGTCAAAGACCGCATCGCCCTCAACATCATCGAAGCCGCCGAGCGCGAGGGCCGCCTGAGGCCCGGCGGAACGGTGGTGGAAGCCACCTCCGGCAACACGGGCGCTGGCCTGGCCATGGTCTGCGCCATCAAAGGCTACAAATCCATCTTTGTGATGCCTGACAAGATGAGCGCCGAGAAAATTCGCCTCCTGCGCGCCTTTGGCTCCAAAGTGGTCATCACGCCCACGGCCGTGGGGCCCGACGATCCGCGCAGTTATTATAAAGTGGCCGATCGCATCGTCGCCGAGACCCCCAACGCCATCCTGGCCAACCAATACCACAATCCCGAAAACCCGCGCAGCCACTACACCACCACCGGCCCCGAAATCTGGGAGCAGACCGCCGGCCAGGTGACCGACGTCATCATCGGCATGGGCACAGGCGGCACCATCACCGGCGTGGGCCGCTTTCTCAAGGAAAAGAACCCCAAAATCCGCATTGTCGGTGTGGACCCAGTCGGCTCCATCCTGTACGAGGTGCACAAACTGGGCCGCGTGCCCACCGAACCGCATCCCAAGACCTACAAGACCGAAGGCATCGGTGAAGACTTCCTGCCCACCACCCTCGACCTGTCGGTGGTGGACGAGGTGCTCCAGGTGGGCGACAAGGAAACCATGCTCACCACTCGCCGTCTGGTGCGAGAAGAGGGCATTTTCTGCGGCGGCTCATCCGGCACGGCCGTGGCCGGGGCGCTGCGCTATTGCCGCCACCTGGGCCCGGACCGGCTGGTGGTCGTCATCCTGCCCGATTCCGCCTCGCGCTACCTGAGCAAAATCTTCGACGACGACTGGATGCGCGAAAACGGCTTCCTGGAAACGGCCTGGGCCGGCGCCACCGCCGCCGAGGTGCTGGCCGCCAAATCCATGCGCGAGCTGGTCGCCTCTCGGCCGGACGAGAGCGTCAGCGCCGTCATCCGCAAGCTCAAGCAGCATGATATCTCGCAAATGCCCATCCTGACGGCCGAGGGCCAGTTCCTGGGCCTGGTCAATGAAGTCGACTTGCTCAACTACCTGGTGCTGGGCACCGGCCAGAACCCGGACAACCCGGTGGCCGAGCTTGTGCGGACGGATGTTGCAACCTTCGGGCCAGATGCGCCGCTGGAAGCCTTAATGTCCGTCTTCGTCAACCGCCAGGCCGCCGTGGTCATGGAAGATGGGCGATTGACGGGGATACTGACGAAGATTGATATTTTGGACTATTTGGCTTCGCATAGTAAATAAACAAGCTCATGTCTTCTTGCGTTCACCCCTCCCAAAACTCCGAAACGCCTGACTTGCGCATCGTGCCGATTGAGCAACTGGTGGAGCACGAGTACAACGACGCGCAGCGCACGGCGCCGCTGGCCGCCCGGCTGCAAGCCGAGGGGCTGCTGAAGAACCCTCCCATCGTCACCCGGCTGGACGACGAGGCGCGGTTTGTGGTGCTGGACGGCGCCAACCGCACCACTGCCCTGCACGCGCTGGGCTACGGCACCTGCCTGGTGCAGGTGGTGGTGTATGAAGAGCCGTTTGTCAGCCTTTCCACCTGGCACCACGTGGTGACTGGCATCCATTTGGACGATTACCTGGGCGCCATTCAGGCCGTGGGCGGCCTGGAGCTGGCGCCTGTTGACCTGCTGCACGCCCAGGCCGGGCTGGCGCGGCGCGAGCTGCTGGCCTATACCATCTGCGGCGACGGGCGCGTATTTGCCGCTCGGGCCCAGACCCACGACTTGCACCGGCGCAACGCGCTGCTCAACGCGATGGTCGACACGTATAAAGACCGCGGCCGGCTGTATCGCGCCGCCGCCGACCGGCTGGACGAGGCCCGCCGCCTTTACCCAGACCTCACCGGCCTGGTCATCTTCCCGCGCTACGAGTCATCCGAAGTGCTGGCGCTGGCGCGCGATGGCGAGCTGCTGCCCACCGGCCTCACCCGCCATCTGATCCAGGGCCGCGCCTTGCGCACCAATTACCCCCTGGCCGAGCTGAGCGCCGCCAACTCGCTGGACGAGAAGAACCAGCATCTGCGGGACTGGGTAAAGGCCAGAGTCAAGGCCAAGGAAATGCGCTTCTATGGAGAAGCGACTTTCTTGTTTGACGAATGAATTCCACCACCCGACGCGCTGACCGGAGGGCGCCATGCCAGACACGCGCGGCGTGCGCCAGATTCTCAACTACGCTTCGCGCAACTATCACAGCTATCTGGGCCGTCAGGACAAACTGGCCGAAGGCTACCTGGCCATCGTCAACCGCAGCAACAACGTCATCCAGGGTACCAATGACCCGGCCGACCTGGTCGCCTGGCTCCAACGCAATCACCTGAATGAAAGCCTGCTGAAGGCCTGCAAGGACACCCTGGCTCACAATGGCAGCTGACGCCAGAGGGTGAATGCGAATCAATGACAGACCTGCCAGGTTTTAAGAAACCTGGCAGGTCTTAACAACGATTATCAAGGACTCTGCGAGTCACCCATGGGCAAGTTCGCGCGTACCGTCTTCTTGAGCCTGCTTTTCGCCGGCGTCCTGGTGTTCATCATTGTGGCCACCGGCCAGGGCGCCGAAGTTTGGGCCTCGATCCGGCCGATGTTTGTGCCGGTTGCCACGTACTTCAGGTTAAAGTTGCCCTAAAAATCGCAATTCTTTGCGCTAGCCGGCGTGCGGCACCCACCCTATCTCTTTTCGTGTGGCGGGTGTGGCGGGTGTGGCGGACGTGCCTAAAACAAGGCAAATGGTGAAAAAAGATGTGGCTTTAAGGTACAACACATGTGGCGGGAGACATAATACGAAATTCGCCACGAAACGAAATATCAGCATCTTGGTGAAGACGGGCGCGATGACAGCGCTGATGTCGCTGACGTCGAATGAGACACCATCGGATAATTGCCTATAACCGTTTATAATGCCCTCCGCTCGCCCCACCCGTTGACGCAATTGGAGTCTATTTTGACCGTCTCGCAACTGGACGAACTAAAAGTCTTGCTCATGGAAGCCGACGACCTCGATAAGGCCGGAGCCGTGCTCTCTTGGGACCAGACCACTTACATGCCCGGCGGCGGCGCGCCGGCGCGCGGCCGGCAGTTGGCCACGCTCGCCGGCCTGGCGCACGCGAAGCGCACCGACCTCGCCATTGGCCGCCTGCTCGACGCGCTGCGGCCGTACGCAGACAGCCTGCCCTTCGACTCGGACGACGCCAGCCTGATCCGCGTGGCCCGGCGCGAGTACGAGCAGGCCATCAAGGTGCCACCGGCCTTTGTGGCGCGGCTCAACGAGCACGCTGCCGCCTCATACCAGGCCTGGACCGTCGCCCGCCCGGCCAACGACTTCGGCGCCGTGCGGCCGTATCTGGAAAAAACGGTCGGCCTCAGCCGCGAGCTGGCCGATTTCTTCCCCGGCTACGTCAGCATCGCCGACCCGCTGATCGACATGTCCGATTATGGCATGCGCGCCGCCAGCGTGCGCCAGCTCTTCGCCGAGCTGCGCGCGCGCCTGGTGCCGCTGGCGCAGGCCATCGCCAGCCGGCCGCCGGCCGATGACGCCTGCCTGCTGCAGCACTACCCCGAGGGCGGACAGCTGGATTTTGGCCAGCGGGTCATCGAGGGCTTCGGGTTCGACTTTGAGCGCGGGCGGCAAGACAAGACCCACCATCCCTTCATGACCCGTTTTTCCACCGGCGATGTGCGCATCACTACTCGCTTCAAGCCAAACGACCTGTCCGACGGCTTGTTCAGCACGCTGCACGAGGCCGGGCATGCTCTGTACGAACTGGGCATCAACCCCGCCTACGATGGCACGCCGCTGGGCAGCGGAACCTCCTCCGGCGTGCACGAGAGCCAGTCGCGGCTGTGGGAAAATGTGGTCGGCCGCAGCCGGGGCTTTTGGAACTATTTTTATCCGCGCCTGCAGACCGCCTTTCCAACGCAGCTCGGCCAGGTGCCGCAAGACACGTTCTACCGCGCCATCAACAAAGTGCAGCGCTCGCTGATCCGCACCGACGCCGACGAAGTCACCTACAACCTGCATGTGATGCTGCGCTTTGATTTTGAGCTGGACCTGCTGGAAGGCCGCCTGTCGGTGCGCGACCTGCCCGAAGCCTGGCACGAGCGCTATGAGACCGATCTAGGCGTCACCGCGCCCGATGACCGCGATGGCGTGCTGCAAGACGTGCACTGGTATTCTGGCCAGGTGGGCGGCGTGTTCCAGGGCTATACCTTGGGCAACATTCTCGGCGCCCAGTTCTACGCGGCCGCCCTCCAAGCCCGCCCGCAGATCCCGGCCGATATCGAGCGCGGCGACTTCAGCGCCCTGCACACCTGGCTCAAGGACAACCTGTACACGCATGGCAGCAAGTTCACCGCTGCCGAGGTCGTGCAGAAGGTCACCGGCGGCCCGCTGAGCATTGAGCCGTATATCAACTATCTGCGCGGAAAGTATGGGGAGTTGTACAATTTATAATTGGCTCTTGGCCATTCGGGTAATTGATCGGCCGGCACCTGCCCTGGCGGGCGACAAGGATCATTCTTGGTGACCGAAGAAATCAATGGAGTTAAGGCCGAATGGGAGGCAGCGGCCCAACTTTCGTT
>JAYTFQ010000619.1:0-6261 GCA_043734225.1 Anaerolineales bacterium
CTTCGCTTCATTCAATTCGACCAGAACATCCTTGATCTCGGCGCTGGGCTGAGCGGATACAGTCAAGCGGCGAGCGTGAATTTAGGGCGCCTGGGGCACGGTAAAAGAGAATGTGCTTCCGGGGCCGGGCTCGCTCTGGACGCTGATTTCACCGCCCATCAACTCGATCAAGCCGCGGGTGATGTTCAGTCCCAGCCCCCAACCGGTCTGTTCGCGGATTTGGGGCTCTTCCGAGCGGAAGAACTGGCTGAACAGCCGCGCCTGGTCGGCGCGCGAGATGCCATAGCCCTGGTCGGCGACGCTGACGCGCACATACCCCGACTCGGCCGCGGCGCTGATGGTGATGACCGTGCTGGCGGGCGAATACTTGTGCGCGTTGCTGACCAGATTCGAGATGATCTGGATCAGCCGCGACTCGTCACAGATGACGTTGGGCAGTTCCGGCGGGAGCTGCAGCAGCAAGGCCTGGCTCTTGGCTTCGATCTCGCCGCGCAGGCCGCCGAGCGCCTCCGACAGCAGCGCGCGCAGATCCAGCCGGCGGCTATCCACCTTGAGCTGGCCGGTCTCGATGCGCGAAATATCCGACAGGTCGGAAACCAGCAGCGCCATGCGCTCGACGTTGTTGTGAATGGTGACGACGAACTGCTCTTGCTGCGGGTTGAGTGGGCCGACCATTTTGAGCAGGTCGGTATAGCCCTTGATGGACGTCATGGGGATCTTGAGCTCGTGCGAGACGGTGCGCACGAATTCGCTCTTGGCCTCGTTGGCCGCTTTCAGCGCCGCGTACAGCCGGGCGTTTTCAATGGCGATGGCGGCATGGTCGGCCAGCCGGGCGATATATTCCAGCGCCTGGCCATCAAAGCCGGGCGAGGCCCGCTCGACCACAATCACGGCCACCACGCGCTGCTCGCGCAGCACTGGCGCCAGGATGGCGCCCGGCTGCCCATTCACGGCAGCCACCTGGCGCGGCGCTTTGGCGGCCGGTCCATCGGCGGTCAGCAGCCCGCGCAGCAAGGGGTCGTCGCCGGGCAGCACCTGGCCGGTCTCCACGCCGCGGCCGGCGGCCACGCGCACCAGGCCGGTCTCGGTTTCCAGCAGGCCGATCCAGCCCAGCCCGGCCTGCGTGCGCTGCATGGCCCAATCGAGCGTCACCTCCAGCACGCGGTTGAGGTCCAGAGCCGCATTGAGCTGGCGATCGATGGTCTGCATCGTTTGCAGCTCGGCCACGCGGGCGGTGAGGGCCTGGTCGGTCTGGGTATACAACCGGGCGTTCTCGATGGCGGCGGCGGCCTGGCCGGCGAAGGCGCTCAGCAGCTCCAGCTCGCTGAGCGAGAACAGGGCGTTGCGGGCCTTGTTGTCCACGTACAGCACGCCAATGATCTGGCCGCGCACCTTCAGCGGCACGGCCAGGATGGAGCGCAGCGAAAACTGCACAATGGAGTCGTGCTGCGAGAAGCGCGGGTCCTGGCGGGCGTCGGTGGTGACCACTGGGGTGCCGGTGCGGGCCACCTCCTGCACGACGGTGCGGCTGATCTCGAACTGATCGGCGCTCAGCCGTTCGCTGTGGGCGTCCAGCGCCAGGCGAAACACCAGCGCCCCGCCCAACTCGAACAGCATCAGAAAGCCGCGCTCGGCGCGGGTCAGGCGGATGGCCGAATCCATGACGATGCGCAGTGTCTCGTCGAGATTGAGCGAGGCGCCCAGCGCTTGCGACACCTGGTAGAGGGCCGCCAGGCGGGCATGTTCTTCCGCCGATGCGCCAAGGGGTTTGGTTTTTGTCATGAATAAGTTTGCGGAACAGCCGCAGACAGAGTCTACATCAATTTGCTATTTGTGACGCAACGGCTTAGCGCCCGAAGGGCCTCCCCGCTGGGCTACGAGGCAACATGTCCTGAGCAGCAGCGCGAATGCATGGGCTCGTGCCTTAAGTGTCGGTCGCGCGAAGCGCCTCGGCTGTGTAACCGGCCAACAGCTCTAAAAATCTGCTATGCCATGACAGCTTGCAGCCCGGCCTGGAAACCTGGAGCAATTACCGAGCCATGGTCGCAGCTAAAGTGGATCTGTTTCGTCAGTGTGAACCCCTTATAGTGCCGGCTCTCAAGTTGGGCCCCAAATTGAAGCATGATCGAAACCATTTCAGACGGCGGAGGTTCTTTTTCCAGCTCGCCAATGCCGAGGTACAGTTTGGCCGGCAGCGCTGTGTGGGCCCTGGCAAACCGGCGTTCCATGCTAAGCAGGGCTCGGTTGCGATAGAAAAGACTTGCGTCGACGGCCAAATATCCTTTGAAAAGCTCCGGCTGGTGAAGGAGCGCATAGCAGGCAAACAGTCCGCCAAGCGAATGGCCCATCAGTGTCCGGCCGGTTGATTTAGCCCGATAGTCTGCTTCGATGACTGGGATCAGTTCGGTCTGCATGAACTTGAGAAATTTGCCCGAGCCGCCCGTCCGGATGTCCACCTGGTTCACTTTTGCGATTTCCGCTTCCATTTTTCTATCCACGACCGGCGTCAAATCTGAGAAGCGTGGTATGCCGACCTGAATGGAAGCGGCCTCCCAGGGCCCATCATCGTCAACCGGGTAGCCGATACCCACGACGATCGTCTCAGGGAATCGCGGCCCCGCCATGCTGCGCGACAGTTCGGCTACCAGGCCAAAATGGTAGTTGGCATCCAGAAGATAGATGGTCGGGTACCGCTTTCGAGGTTTGGAGCGATACGATCTGGGGAGCGCCACGGAGATGCGGTAGTCCAGACCGGTCTTTCTTGACTTGATTGTTCTAACTTCCGTTCCTGGGATTGTGGCTTTGACGGGTGTTGTCATGCGTCTGCCTTTTTTCGTGGCTACTTCAGCCCGGCGTCGTATTGCAGCGCCGGCATTCAAGGTGCCCCTGGTCATCAAGGATGTTTTGGCCGAATAGGATGTTGTGACCCGAGGGTCGTCGGGCCACAACATCCTATTCGGCTGGCAGTGTGTAACTGGCTGATTTGGTTACATTACGACTTGCCAATTACGAATTACGTGTTGCCACCGCGCGCCTCATAAAACGCGCACATCTTTTGCAGCACACACCGCTCGCACTCCGGCCGCAGGGCGTGGCACACTTCGCGGCCGTGGCGGATGAGGTTGAGGTGGGCGGCGTAGTAGGTATCGGGCGGCAGCAAGCCTTCAAAGTAGGCGTGGCTGTCGTCGGCCGAGAGTTTCTCGGGCCGCAGCCCCAGCCGGCCGGTGACGCGGTGCACATGCGTATCCACTGGGAAGGCTGGCAGCCCGAGCGAAAAGAGCAGCACAATGGCGGCGGTTTTGGGCCCCACCCCCTTGAATTTCGTCAGCCAGGCGCGCCCCTCATCCACCGGCCAGTCGCGCAGGAATTCCAGATCCAGGTTGCCGCGCTCCAGGGTGATGGCCTGCAGCACCTGTTGAATGCGCGGCCCCTTCTGGTTGGCCAACCCGGCCGGCCGGATGGCGTCAATCACGGCAGCCTCGGGCGCGTCGCGCACCGCTTCCCAGGTGGGGAAGCGCGCCCGAAGGGCCTCAAAGCCGCGGTCGCGATTAATGTCGTTGGTGTTTTGAGACAGGATGGTGCTGACCAGCTCATCCAGCGCCGGCATCTCGCGCCGCCAGACGGGCTGCCCATAAGCCTTGAGCAGCGCCGCGTGCACCTGCCGGGCGCGGCGGGCGGCGGCCCGGCGCTCGGGTCCAACTGGGAGTGTGTTTTTCGGTTTGCTGGGCGGCATCAGGCCGATATTATAGTCCGGTCGCGGCCGCTGGCTGCTACGGCTTGCCGCAAAACGTCATATCGTATGGCCCTTGATCAGATAAATAAGTGAACTCCTGATGCGGGCCGTTGTCCGGTGTCCAGCCGATGGTGTACAGGCCGGGCGGCAATTGGCCGGTGACCGCCGGCGCATTCGGCGGGACGTCAAACTTAGTGGATTGGGGGCCGTCAATCGTGACGTGGTAGACGCCCGGAGAATCGGGTTGGCCGGAAATGCAGATGCTATCGAAGGAATAGTTCAGCGGGTTCTGCGCCTGAATTGGTGTCAGTGTGGGCGTAGGGGGGACCGGCGTCGGCGACGGCGTTGTTAGCGTGGGGCTGGGTGTCGGCAGCGGCGTGTCCGTTCTGGTAGGGAGTGGCCGGCGGGTGGGGTTGGGGGTAGACGTGGGCGGCACTCGTGTGGCGCTGGGAGTAGCCGTGCTGCTGGGTGTGGCTGTGCTGCTGGCCGTTGGCGTGACGGTAACTGTCCCGGTGGCCGTGGGGATGGCGGCCAGCGCGGCGGGCGCCACGGCCTGGGCTTCCGGGTTGTCGTCCAGCCAGGCCTGAATTTCGGCCGGCGTCATCCAGCGCAGCACCGGGCTGCCGCCGCTGGTCAGGCTGGCGGCCTGGCCCGTGGTCAGCCGGGTGCCGCCCTGGTCATTGCGCAGGGTGCAGTTGCCTTCCAGGCAGGTGACCACCACGGTCTGGGTGTCCGGCTGGAATTCCACGCTCAGGAAACTGCCGGTTACGGTGGCCGTCCCCACCGGCGACTGCACCTCCAACTGGCCGCTCTTCAGGATGACGAAGACCTTGCCCAGCGCCAACAGCAGGCGGGTGAAGGGGTTGACGGCGTCGCCGGCCAACTGGTCGAGGGTGACCAGTGTGTCGGCGCGCAAGCGCAGGATGGTGCTGTCGTACAAATTGACCGTGGCTTTGGAGGCTTTGCCGGTATGGACTGAGGTGCCCGCGCCTAGAATCTGGCCGTTGACGGCCGGCGTGTCTTTGCCGCTGCCGGCCGGACCAGACAGCACATTGCCCACCAGATCGTTGAGGACCGCGGTGCGCCCCGGCAGCGTGGCGCTGACGGCCGGCGCAGCCATCGTCGGGCTGGCCGTGGGTGGGATGGTCAGCCCGCCCGGTCCGAAGCGGCAGGCATTGGCGGCCAGTGCCGCCATCAGGATGGCGGCCAATACAATCCGGGCGGCACTCGGTTGGCGAGCCAACATAATAAGGTTAGTGTGCGGCAGGCGGCGCAATCTGTCAATCGGTGAAAATGAGGCGTGTGCTATGATTCCAGACGAAGGACCGCTTCGTGTTACGAAAGACGAAGGACGAAAGTCTGAATTACCTTCGTTCTTTGTCCTCCGTCCTTCGTCTGTATTTTTGGGAGCACTCACTTATGAAACGCACCCTCCTTGCGCTGTGCGCGACCCTTGCCCTCACGCTGAGCGCCTGCCTGGGACGCGGCCAGACGTCGGCGACCGCCACGCCGCAGCCGCTGTTTACCGCTACCACGGCCGCCGAGCCAGCCACTGCCAGCGTGGCGGCCCCGGCCACCGCCGCGGCAACCGCGGCGCCGAGCGACACGGCCGCGCCTGGGGCGACCGCTGCCAGCACGGCGCTGCCGGCCAGTGCCACGACGGCGCCCGGCGCCGTCAGCGCCACCCCGGCGGCGCCGGCCACGCCCGACCCGAACGAAGCGGTGGGCGATGTGACCTATCAGGATAGGCTGGACGGCAAAGGCGGCTGGTTCTGGACCTTTGCCGACGACGTGGCCACCTTTGGCGTGGTCGATGCCAGGCTGAAGGGGGTGATGAAGGCCGCCAACTCCGGCTGGCGCTTTACGATCAGCCCGGATACGCTGCAATTGGGCAGCCAGCAGGTGAGCCTGAACGCGCACGCCGTGAGCTGCGGGCCGAACGACGAATATGGGCTGATGCTGCGCGTGAAGCCGGACCCGGCCGACTCACTCTTTAGCGGTTACCTGCTCAAGCTGCGTTGCTCGGGGCAGGCCAGCTTCGACGTGATTTCCGGCACGGCCCGCACGGCGCTGGTGGACTGGACCGCCTCGCCGGCCATCAAGGCCGGCGCGCCGGCCGATAACACCTTGCTGGTCTGGTCGGCGGGCAGCGAGTTTCGCTGCTACGTCAATGGCCAATATCTGTTTACCGCCAACGACAGCACGCTCAAGGCCGGGTTCTACGGCATCTATCTGTACGACCGCACCGCCGGGGGCGAAACGGTGATTTTTGACACGCTGGCCGCCAGGGCGGTGGCCAAATAGGCGCGGGGAGCATTTCAGTTTGGGGGCAAACATGCAATGCACCTCTCTGCTCCCCCTCGCCTGGCCGCGCCCTTGCCTCTCGCGGCCAGGAGAGGCGCCGGGGGCATGGGCGTTAACTTAACGAGGCGCTGCCCAGAATTGATGCAAATGGCGGCGGTGAGGCTGCCGCCAATCGCGCCTGCAAGGCGCTCCCACAATAAACAACCATACTGGTTTAATGTGGG
>JAYTFQ010000620.1:0-2019 GCA_043734225.1 Anaerolineales bacterium
GCCATAGGCAGGCGATGAAATCGCCTGCCTATGGCACACGTCTTTTCCAAGCCTTTCGGCGATAGGCTGAGCAATTACATTAGAGAACGACTTATTGTCCGACCAGGACGTCGAGCCGCTGTTTGAGCGCGGCGTAGTCAAGCGGGTTGGCCACCATGGCGCCGTTGATAAACACCGTGGGTGTGCCCTGCACCCCCATTTGCGTGCCCAGTGCCGCGTCGGCATTCACGTCATTCGCATAGCGGTGGGCGTTGAAACAGTCGTTGAATTTCGCGCTGTCCAGCCCGAGCGCGGGTGCAAAGGCCTTGAGACGGTTGTCGGCAAAAGCGCCGCTGCCCTCGGTCTTCTGGTTGGAGTAGAGCATATTGTGGAAATCCCAGAAGCGACCCTGCTCGTTGGCGCACTCGCTGGCCTCGGCGGCGTGGCGCGATTCAGTGCCGCCGACGTTTTGATCGATCACGAGATAGTGATGGAACTCATAACGGATTTTACCGGTAACGACATAATCTTTGAGAATCTGCGGCTCGACACCGCGGAAATATTCGGCGCAAACTGGGCACTGAAAATCGGCGAACTCTTGCACCAGCACCTTGGCGGTCTTCGGGCCGAGGGCCTTGCCATCGGCTTGCGGCCAGGTTTGGGTGGGAACGGTGGTGAAGCTGGCGGCTGACACCGGCTGCGAGTTTTGTATGTTTTGGTAGATGAGCCAGCCGGCCCCGGCGATGGCAATGACGACGATGATGCCGGCGATCACCAGCAATTGCCGGCGCTGTTCTCGCTGCTTGCGCAGTCGAATTTCCTCACGTTTGCTCATGGTTGCGATGGGACCGCGCGGCGGCCCTGGCCTCCTGTCATCTGGTTGGTTCGATTGGCCCTGATTGTACCGCGTTACATGCGCGGCGCCTCCGGCATCTGTCCGGCCATGGCGCCATAGCGGTCGATGAAAAAGCCGGCATAGTAGTCGGTCCAGACCGTCGCTGGCGCCGCCGCCTGGCGTTCCTTTTCTACCAGTACCAGCAGATAGGTCAGCTCGCTGCGGGTGAGGGCGGTGCCCAGCACGTCATCCAGGCGGGCCTGGAGGTATTCGGCGTACCACAGCGGCCAATCTGGGTCCGCGCCGTCGACGGCAAAATAGGCGCGATGATGGGCTGGGCCGGCTTCGGCGAAGAGATCAATGAGACGGCGGCGCTGATCGGTTGCGGGCATAGCACAATTCTCCTGGGCCAATTGCGTGGTGGGCGCAGTATAATCTATGCATGAGCAGAAACATGGCGCTGGGGCTGGTGGTTGGATTGCTGCTGATCGCGGGCCTATCGGGTTGGGCGCTGGTCAACACCGTGCGCGGCATCGCCGCCGGCCCGGCCACCCTGACGGGCAGCCTCTCGACCCAGGTGCAGCAGTTTATGCACCCGACACCGACGGTCTATCCCGACCCGGTGACCGTGATCAAGGAAGTGCGCAGCCTGTCGCGGTTGGAGACGGCGCAGTACACCATTGAAAAGGTCATCACGGCTGAGACCGGCCAGGGCGCTCTGGGAGCGCTGTTCGGCGACCGGTTGATCTTCGTGGCGCACGGGCAGGTGATCGCCGGGGTGGACCTAAGCAAGCTGCGCGGCAGTGATATCACGGTCTCGCCGGCGGGCCAGGTGACGATCATCATGCCGGCGGCGGAAGTCTTTGTCACCAGCCTGGACAACGACAAATCGTATGTGTATGACCGGCAGACGGGCCTGCTGACCAAGGGCGAGAAGAACCTGGAAACGCAGGCGCGCCAGGTGGCGCAGCACGAGGTGGAAAAGGCGGCGCTGGAAGACGGCATCCTCAAGCTGGCGCAGGACAATGCGGCCAGCTACCTGGAGCGGCTGCTGCGCTCGCTGGGGTTCACGGATGTGGTGTTTGTGCAGGGGACGCCGCAGCCGGCGAGCACGCCGCAACTGCAACTGACACCTGCCGGCCAGTAGCGCCGGCCGGCGACAATCGGCCGGTATTTTATGGCCGGCTGGGCAGATACGGGAAACT
>JAYTFQ010000621.1:0-7534 GCA_043734225.1 Anaerolineales bacterium
GTTGTGAATTTATCGCGTCCCAACATCGAATTCGCGGGCTTTTTGTCATTTGGGCGCAAAAAATCTGCGGGAAATTGAATAAATTCACAAACTCTCAGCCCGGAAGGCGCCAGGAGCTACGGTTTGAAACATCATCGCTTTCTTATCTTTGGGCTTGTTTTCAGCTTCGTTGTGGCCGCTTGCAGCGGCGCGGCCGCTCCGGCCACCCCTGGCGGGCCGGCCAAGCTGAAGGTGGTGACCACCGTTTCCCCCATCACCAATATCATTTACAACATCGGTGGCAACCGCATCGACCTGACCGGAATCATCCCCGAGGGCTCCGACTCGCACACCTTCGAGCCGGCTCCTTCCACCGCCGCGCTCTTCGCCACCGCCGACGTGGTGTTTGTCAACGGTCTGCACCTGGAAGAGCCCACCCGCAAGATGGCGGCGGCCAACGCCAAAGCCGGCTCGGAGATCGTTAACCTGGGCGAGCAAACCCTGACGCCCGACCAGTACATGTACGACTTCTCGTTTCCGAAGTCCGGCGGCAACCCCAACCCGCACCTGTGGATGAACCCGATGAACGCGCTGAGCTATGCCCAGATTGCCCATGACACCCTGGTGCGGCGCGACCCGGCCAACGCGGACTTTTACACGAAGAACTTCGAGGCCTACAAGCTGCGCCTGAACGCGCTGGATGCCGCCATCAAGACTTCCACGGCCACCATTCCCGAAGCCAACCGCAAGCTGCTCACCTATCACGACTCGTTTGCCTATTTCGCCCCGCGCTATGGCCTGACCGTTATCGGTGCCATCCAGCCGGCCGATTTCGCGGAGCCCTCCGCCAAGGAAGTGGCCGATCTGATCACCCAAATTAGGACCGAGCACGTGCCGGCGATCTTTGGCTCCGAAGTCTTCCCCTCGCCCACCCTGGCCCAAATCGCCAAGGAAACCGGCGCCAAATACGAGGCCAGCCTGCGCGATGACGATCTGCCCGGCCTGGTGGGCGAAGCCAACCACTCGTATCTGGGGCTGATGACCGAGGACGTGCGCACCATCACCACCGACCTGGGCGGCACGCCCACTGCGCTGGACAACTTTGATACCGCCAACATCCCCGGCCTGGATAGCGCCGTTCACCAACAGCAGTAAGGGAGGAGCCTTTGGAACCGCTGGTCGAGCTTAAGCACGTTGCCTTCGGATACGGCGCCCAGCCGGTGCTGGAGGATATCTCGCTGCACATACACCCCGGCCAGTTCGCGGCCCTGGTGGGCCCCAGCGGCGCGGGCAAAACCAGCCTGCTGAAGCTGATCCTGGGCACGCTGCAGCCGACGCAGGGCCAAATCCTCATCGGCGGCCAGTCCGACCGCAGCCGGTCGCCAGCCCAGGTGGGCTATGTGCCGCAGTTGGAGGCGGTGGATTGGAACTTTCCGGTGACGGTCGGCGAGGCGGTGCTGATGGGCCGGGTGCGGCGCTCGGGCATCTGGCCATGGGCCACCGCGGAAGATAAACGCCGCCTGCGCGACATTCTGGAGCAGCTGGGCATTGGCGGGCTGGCCGGCCGCCACATCCGCGACCTGTCCGGCGGCCAGCAGCAGCGCGTCTTCCTGGCCCGCGCCCTCATCTGCCAGCCGGATCTGCTGGTGCTGGATGAGCCGACCACCGGGGTAGACATACGCAACGCCGAGACCCTGCTGCACCTGCTGGCCGAGCTCAATAACGCCGGGATGACGATCTTGATCACCACCCATGACCTGAACACCGCCGCCGCCCACCTGCCGTGGGTGGTGTGCCTCAACCGCCGAGTGATCGCCGAAGGCCCGCCCGAGGAAATCTTCACCACCGAGATCCTTAACGAAACTTACCAGGGCGACATGCTGGTCATTCGCCAGGACGGCATGCTGTTCGTGCAGCAGAAGCCGCATGGGCACACCTATCACGACATCATCCCACATCCGGTGCCGGGCGAAATGCACGTCGATCACGCCCACACGGACCACGTCCCTACGGACCACGTCCACACCGACCATGCCCACGCTGACCACGTCCACACCGATCACGTCCTCACGGACCACGTCCACACCGACCCTATCCCCACCATGGAGGCCGCCGATGGCCGGTCTGCTTGAGCCGTTTCAATTCGAATTCTTCCGCAATGGCACGCTGGCGGCGGTGGTCGTCGGCGGGCTGTGCGGCCTGATCGGGGTCTACATCGTCCTGCGCGGCATGAGCTACATCGGCCACGGCCTATCGCACGCCATCTTTGGCGGCGCGGTCGTCACCTATCTGCTGTCGATCAACTTCTACCTGGGGGCCGGACTGTGGGGGTTTATCGCCGCCGTGCTCATCAATCAGACGGTGCGGCGCACCAAGATCAACGCCGACGCCGCCATTGGGGTGATTACCACCGCCAGCTTCGCCACCGGCGTGGCGCTCATCAGCCGCACCCGGCACTTCAACCTGAACTTTGACGCGGCCCTGTTTGGCAATATCCTGGGCGTCTCGCAAAGCGATGTGTGGGTGGTGGTCGGCGTCAGCGCCCTCATCGCCATCACGATTTTCTTCATGTATAAGCAGTTGCTCTTCACCACGTTTCAGGCCGAGGTGGCCGAGGTGTATGGGGTCAAAACCCAGTGGGTGGACACGCTGTTCGCCCTAATCCTGGCCGCCACGCTGATCGTCTCGATGCAGATCCTGGGCGTGACGCTCATCGCCGCGGCCCTCATCATCCCAGCCATCACCGCCCGGCTGCTCACCGACAGCTTCAACCGCATGGGCGTCATTTCCATCATCGTCGGCGCTCTCACCGGGCTGCTGGGCATGTATCTCAGCTATTACATGGACATTGCATCCGGCGCCTCCATCGTCCTGCTGCAAGCGGTCGTCTTCACCGTGGTGCTGCTGATCAGCTCGCTGCGCAAAACCGCGTCGCGGCGCCTGGTGCAGACCGACGTTTAGGCCGGCGAACGCCTCCTCGCCTAAAATCCCGTCCGGAATGAATGCTGCCGCCCGACGCCCCAAGGGGTCGGGCAGCAGCATCCATTCCGGACAAAACACCCTTGATTTCAACGATAAACCCGTAGCATCCCTGCTGTCTAGGAAGCCTCGGCTGGGCCGTGGCCGCTCGGCCGACAAATGACCCAGAATCCGAGGATGTTTGTCACTGTGCCGGCCTTTCCGCCCCGCTTAGACTCCTAGCATCGCCGGCCGCCCCCATTTTAGGCGTCCGGCCACAGGTCGCGCGCGTTGACAAGACAAAAAATCCTTCTGCTGCTGGCAATGATGGTGATGGTGGGGGGCGCCGCCAGTTGCAGCGGCAGCACCGCCCCCGCCACTCAGGAACTGGTCATGGCCCCCCTGGCGCAAATGTCCATGGAAGTTCAGCAGGCGCCGCTCCCCGTGCAGCAGGCCTATCAGTTCGCCGCCGCCAATCCCGATCTGCTGAAGCACATCGCCTGCTACTGCGGCTGCAACAAGCTCGGCCACAAATCCAATTACGACTGCTACATCGCCGGCCAGGACGCCGCCGGCCAACTGCAATTCAACCCCCACGCCCTGGGCTGCGCCATTTGCAGCGACATTACCCACGACGCTATGCGGCTGCGGCGCGCCGGCCAGCCTATGGCGGCCATTCGCGGCTTTATCGACACCAGCTACGCCAGGTATGGCCCGGCCAACCGGGCCCTGGTGGAATAGGCTCGCCCGAACGAATAGAGGATCATCGCGCATGAAGAAAACGGTTCGATCCGCGCGGCACAGCCGCCGTCCCAATTCAGCCCGGATGGGCGGTCTGCTGGTCCTGGTGGCCGGCCTCGGCCTGCTGGCCGTGGCCGCCTTCACCTTCTGGCAGAACGGCCAGAACACGCCAACCGCCAATTTCACGCCAGAAGCCAGGGGCGCCCCGCGGCTGAAGGCGAATCAGCAGCAGGTTGATCTGGGGGATGTGAAACTCGGCCAAACAGTGCAGGTGTCGTTCGAAATCATCAACACCGGCGACCAGACACTGCGCTTTGCCAAAGACCCGTTTATCGAAGTTGTGCAAGGGTGTTGACCGCCCACCCCGACCATCGGTTCGATGGTCCTCCAACCCGGCCAGCACACCACCCTCTCCATGCAATTCATGATGCACACCGGCATGGACGGGATGCACAATTTCCGCGTCCACCTGCCCACGAATGATCCGGCCCAGGCTGACCAGACGCTGACCGTGCTGTCTAACTGGGTGCCGTGAAGCGCTAAGACGACGGCGCGGGCCGCAACGCTGCGGCCTGGATGATGTGAGCTGCCTGAGCGGGCAAGCCTTTGGCCGCCAGCGCGGCCCCATCAGGCCAGCCGCGTCGTCGATACCATCCTCCCGTCCAGCAACCTGCCCCGCTGCCGTTGAGACGCTCCCGAGACGCTGCCTCGCCATATTGGAATCATGGAGTCGCCCGTCTGTCTTCGGCTGACTGGTGCCGCGCTGGAACGTCAGTGATGCCGACCTGGCTGATTTAGTGGCGTATCTCAAGACGCTGCCCTGGCCCAAGCTTGACCCGCTTGGGCGACCATGCGATATACTTCGTCCGCCATGCCCACCAGCATAGATGGCGCGCTCCCACTGGCTGACCCCGAACCGCCAACGTCCGGCGCTTTGCGCTTGCGCGACCAAGCCATTGCCGCCAGTAGCAGCGGCATCGTCATCGCGGATGTGCGCCAGCCGGATATGCCGCTGATCTATGTCAACCCCGCTTTTGAGCGCATCACCGGCTATTCGGCCGCCGACGTCCTGGGGCGCAATTGCCGTTTTTTGCAGGGCCCAGAGACCCAACAACCCGCCCTGGCCGAGCTGCGCGCGGCCATCCGCGAGGCGCGCGACTGCAGCGTGGTCCTGCGCAACTATCGCAAGGACGGCACCCTGTTTTGGAATGAACTGCACATGTCGCCGGTGTTCGACGCCAACAATCAGCTGACCCATTTTATTGGCGTACAAACTGATATTACGCGCCGCAAGCTGGCGGAGGATGCCCTGCAGCAAGCGAGCGATGCCCTGGAAGCGCGGGTGGCCGAACGCACCCAGACGCTGAGCCAGACCAACCTGGTGCTCGAGTTGGAGCTCAACCGGCGGCAGGCAGCCGAAGACGAGAGCCGCCGCCAGGCAGCCCGGGCGGAAGCCCTGCTGCGCGTGGCCGGGCGCCTGAACGCACAACTGGATCTGACCACTGTTCTAAACGCCATCTGCGCCGAAACCGCTCGCGCGCTAATGGTGCCGGCTGTCAGCGTCGGCCTGTATGATGTCGAGCGCGATGTCATCGTCAATATCGCCAGCCTGGGATTTTCCCCCGATGCGGCTCAGCAGTTGCCGACAACGCTCAGGGTTTACTATGCCGACATGGCCCGCGGCCAGGGGCCCTTCATCGTCATCCCGGACATCAGCCAGTTTAACGACCTGCCGGACATTGAATTCTTCAGGTCAAACGGGGTCCGCAGCCTGGCGGCGGTCGGCATGATCCGGGCCGGAGAACTGATTGGCACACTGGCCATCTTTGCCACCAGCGCGGCGCGCACCTTCGCGCCCGACGAGCTGCAACTGCTGCAAGGCCTGTCTGACCAGGCCGCGCAGGCAATTGTCAACGCCCGCCTGCTGGCGCAATCCGAGCGCCGTTTGGGGCGCTCACAAACCCTGCTGCAAATTGATGCCGCGATTGCGGGCAGTTTTGAGCTCCAGCCGACACTGGACGCCATCGTAGACGGGGCCTTCGCTGGTCTGGGTGTGGACGCCATCGATATCTTGCTGCTGGACGTCCCCTCACAAATGCTGGAATTCGCGGTGGGACGTGGCTTCCTTAACCCCGCCCTGCGCCAGACCCGCCGCCGGATGGGCGAGGGCAATCCTGGGCGCGCGGCGCTGGAGCGTGTCACAGTCTATATCGCCGATCTAAACACGACTCACCAGGCGAGCGGGCGGACAGCCTTGCTGATCGGCGATCACTTTAAGTCGTATTACGGCGTGCCGCTCATCGCCAAGAGCGCCGTGCTAGGCGTGCTGGAAATCTTTCACCGGACGACATTGGCCGGCGACGCGGAATGGCTGGAATTCATGAGCGCGCTGGCCGGGCAGGCCGCCATCGCCATCGACGAGGCCCGGCTGTTTGAAGCCCTAAAGCATTCGAACGCCGACCTGGCCCATGCCTATGACACCACCCTGGAGGGCTGGTCGCGCGCGCTGGATTTGCGCGACAAAGAGACCGAAGGCCACTCGCGGCGCGTGACCGAGATGACCCTGCGACTGGCGCGCGAGGGCTTGGGCCTGAGCGCCGCGGAGTTGGTTCAAGTGCAGCGCGGGGCGCTGCTGCACGATATCGGCAAGATGGGCATTCCCGATAGTATTTTGCTCAAACCGGACAAGCTGACCGAGGCGGAATGGTCGGTGATGCGCCGCCATCCCAGTTACGCCTACGACTTGCTCTCGCCCATCGAATATCTTCGGCCGGCGCTGGATATTCCCTATTGCCATCATGAAAAGTGGGACGGCAGCGGCTATCCGCGCGGGCTGCGCGGGGAGCAAATACCACTAGCCGCTCGACTGTTCGCCATTGTGGATGTTTGGGATGCCTTGCGCTCTGACCGGCCCTACCGCGCCGCCTGGCCGGAGGCCCGAGTGCGCGAGCACATTCGCGCCTTAGGCGGCAGCCATTTTGATCCGCAACTGGTAGAGTTGTTTCTGCGGATCTAAGGCTGGCCGGCTGGGCATGCATCTGAGCGATTACATGGACATTGCCTCCGGCGCCTCCATCGTCCTGCTGCGGGCCGCCGTCTTCAGCGTGGGGCGCTGGTCAGCTCGCGGCGCCAAACAGCCTCGCGGCGGCTGATGCAGCCGGTTGTTTAGCCCAAATCGCAGGCGCGATTCACAAAAATGTGGCAAAAATCAGGGCGCTTAATAAGCGTCGTATTGGCTGCGTCCACCCGGGAACTGGCGGCCCATTCGCGGCGTCTAACATAGGATCGGAGGCTCATTTCTTTTCATATTACACAAAAGGACAAGCTCATGAAACGATACGTCTCTTTTTCCCTGGTCGGATTGGGACTGCTGGCGGCGTTGTCCGCGGCCTGTGCCAGCACGCCGGCTCTGGCCGGGTCCACGCGACCAACTCAGGCGACAGTGCCAACGGCCGCGCCGCATTCGCACCCGGTCACCGACTATGCCTCTCTGGTCAGCGCGCTGCAAGCCGCGGGCGCAACCGTCGTTCCCGGCGGCGCCATCCAGCAGCCATTTTTCAGCCCGACGGGGCAGGTGGCCAAAGTGAACGGGACGGACGTGCAGGTGTTTGAGTTTGCCGACGCGGCTTCGGCCAAGGCGGCGGCGCAAACCGTGGCCAAAGACGGTGGATCGGTAGGCACCAGCATGGTGAGTTGGGTCGAACTGCCGCACTTTCATCAGGCTGGAAAAATCATTGTTCTTTACGTGGGCAGTGATGCCAGCATCCTGGCCATGCTGAAAACGACCGTCGGCCCGCAGTTCGCCGGCCGATAGGCCCATTGGGAAAAACCGAGTACTAGCCTGGCTGCCGGCCGC
>JAYTFQ010000622.1:0-3111 GCA_043734225.1 Anaerolineales bacterium
TGATTTTTTATTTACCCCGGCACCCATTTCGGCCAAAACTTCCTTGATTACCTTGTTTACCACGAAGTGTCCGCGCCGCCCGGCTGGGCAGTTACAAAACCTTGGCGCTGTGGGCGGACTTTGCGGTTTAATATGTGCGAGTTCAAGATGAAAAAAGTAACTGTCTCGACGCCGGCCTCCACCGCCAACCTGGGCGCGGGGTTTGATTGCCTGGGGCTGGCGCTGAATTTGCGCAATGTGGTGGAGCTGTGGGACACCGGGCGCGGCAGCGGGCTGGAGATTGACGTGGAAGGCGAAGGGGAAGACGTGCTGCCCACCGACGACAGCAACCTGGTCTATCGGGCCGTGGCGCGCGTGTTTGAGAAAGTGAACAAGCGGCCCAGCGGCCTGCTGCGGCTGCACGCCGTGAACGGCATTCCGCTCGGCTCGGGCATGGGCTCGTCGGCGGCCACCATTGTGGGCGGGCTGGTGGCAGCCAACGCGCTGGTGGAAGGCGGGCTGAGCCGCGAGGCGCTGCTGCGGCTGGCGTATGAGATGGAAGGCCACCCGGACAATGCCGCCGCCGCGCTGTATGGCGGGCTGACGCTGGTGTGCGCCTCGGGCGATGAGCTGATGGCGCGCGCCATCGCCGTGCCGTCGCAGAAGGTGGTGATTGTGCTGCCGGAAGTGCGCCTGTCCACGGCCGAGGCGCGCGCGGCGCTGCCGGCGCAGGTGCCCCTGGCCGACGCGGTGTACAACATCGGCCACGCGCTGTTCACGGTGCAGGCGCTGGCGGCCGGCGATGATGCCCTGCTGAGCTGGGCGGTGGGCGACCGGCTGCACCAGCCCTATCGCCAGCGGCTGATCCCCGGCTATGCCACCGTGGCGGCCGAGGCGCGCAAGGCCGGCGCCAGCGCGGTGGCGCTTTCGGGCGCGGGGCCGTCGCTGGTGGCCTTTGCCTCCGCGCGCCATGAGCAGATCGCCGCCGCCATGCAGGCCGGGTTCCTGGCGAACGGGCTCAAGTCGCGCGCGTTTGTGGCGCCGGTGGACCGGCAGGGGGTGCAGGTGAGCGTGGTGGAAGGATGAAGTATCGCTTCGCGGGATGAAGGACTGACGACTAACGACTAAAGTATCTGTTCAGCCTGTTATATCATGCCGGCCGAATGGGATGGCGTGGCCAGACGAGCGTCTGGACACGCCATCCCATTCGGCCGAAACATCCTCGATAGCCTTGTTCACGGCGAAGTGTCCGCGTCATCCGGCTGGGTAGTTACAGACTAAAGTCGCCAGGCCGCCGCTCAACAAGTTCACAATCTGTTAACAATGGGGTTACAGTCTCCGGCCTACAATACAAAATTGGATGTCATCAGATGGGCGCGGGAGGCCAGAATGTCGAACTTCAGGCGGTTTGGTATCACCCTGTTCGTTTGCGCGGCGCTGCAGGCGTGCACATTGGGCAGCCCGGCCGCCGGCCCAACGGCGGCGCCGACACACTCGGCCGCTGCTTCGCCCACCACGGCTCCCACGGAAGTGACAGGGCCGACCCAGGCGCCGGCGCCCACCGGCACCAATCGGGCCACCAAGGTACCCGACCCGACCCAGGCGCCCACGCAATCCTCCCCCGCAACCGCGGCCGCGACGGCAACCGCGGCCGTCACCCAGCCGGCCAACACCGCCACCGGCATTCACAAGATCCAGCACGTCATCGTCATCATGCAGGAAAACCGCTCGTTCGACACCTACTTTGGCACCTATCCGGGCGCCGACGGCATCCCCATGCAAAACGGTGTGCCGACGGTGTGCGCCAACGATCCCAAGACCAGCCAGTGCGTGCAGCCGTATCACAACGCCGCCGACGTCAACGCCGGCGGGCCGCACGGCGCCAAGTCCGCCGTCAACGACATCGCCGGCGGGGCCATGAATGGGTTTGTGACGGAGTTCCGCAACGCGGCGAAGGCCTGCAAGAACCCAGACACGCCCGGCTGCGCGGCCGGTCAGAGCCCGGATGTGATGGGCTGGCATGACGCGCGCGAAATTCCCAACTATTGGGCTTACGCGCAGAACTTCGTGCTGCAGGACAAAATGTTCGAGCCGAACTCATCATGGAGCCTGCCGTCGCACCTGTTCCTGGTGTCGGGCTGGACGGCCAAGTGCAGCACCGCCGGCGACCCGGCCAGCTGTGTCAACTCCCTGGATGGCGCCAGCGGGCTGAAGGTCGCTAAAAACGACTATGCCTGGACCGATCTGACTTATCTGCTGCACCAGGCCAATATCTCCTGGGCCTATTATCTCAGCAATGGTAACGAGCCGGATTGCGCCGACGACGCCATGCTCTGCCAGACCAAGAAGCAGAACCAGAGTGTCCCTGGCATTTGGAACCCGCTGCCGGCGTTTGATACAGTCAAGCAAGACGGCCAACTGGGCAACATCCAGACCGTGGACAAGTTCTTCGCCGCTGCCAAGGCCGGCACCCTGCCGGCCGTGGCCTGGATTGTGCCGGAAAACTCAGTCAGCGACCATCCGCCGGCGTCTATCCACACCGGCCAGGCGTATGTCACCAGCCTGATCAATGCCATCATGCAAGGCCCCAATTGGGACAGCACGGCGATTTTCCTGACCTGGGATGACTGGGGCGGGTTTTACGATCACGTGACGCCGCCGATGGTGGACGTGAACGGCTATGGGCTGCGCGTGCCGGGCCTGGTCATCAGCGCCTACGCGCGCCAGGGCGTGATTGACCACCAGACCCTGAGCTTTGACGCCTACCTGAAGTTTATCGAAGACGACTTTCTGGGTGGCCAGCGCCTTGACCCCAAGACCGACGGCCGCCCGGACCCGCGCCCGACCGTGCGCGAAGCCGTGTCGACGTTGGGCGACCTGACCCAGGACTTTGACTTCACCCAGCCGCCGCGGGCGGCCCTGGTGCTTTCGGAAAACCCCCCGCCCGGGCCGGCGTCGGTGCCGTGAGGAAGAGCGACGAAGGACGAAAGACGAAGGCTGAAGGATTAAGGCTCAGCGTACATCCGTGTTGCTTGTCACCCTGAGAGGTTGTGAACCTATCGACGCCACAGTTCCATGCGGGCAGCACCCGGCGGCGGTGTCGGCGATCGCGGCGCTTGCTGAGGCGAGTTG
>JAYTFQ010000623.1:0-9229 GCA_043734225.1 Anaerolineales bacterium
AACGAAAAGCGCATGCTGCAAGAGGCGGTTGACTCGCTGATCGACAACAGCCAGCGCGGCAAGGCGCTCTCGCGCCGCGGCCGCCGCGAGCTGAAGAGCTTGAGCGACATGCTCAAGGGCAAGAAGGGCCGCTTCCGCCGCAACCTGCTGGGCAAGCGCGTCGACTATTCCGGCCGCTCGGTCATCGTCATTGGGCCCAAGCTGAAGCTGCACCAGTGCGGACTGCCCAAGACCATGGCGCTGGAGCTGTACCGGCCGTTCGTGATCGCCAAGCTGGTGGAATACAACTATGCCTCCAACGTGAAGGGCGCCAAGCGCTTTATCGAGCGCGAGCGGCCCGAGGTATGGGAAGTGCTGGAAGAAGTTATCAAGGACCGGCCGGTGCTGCTGAACCGCGCGCCGACGCTGCACCGCCTGGGCATTCAGGCCTTTGAGCCGGTGCTGGTGGAAGGCAAGGCGATCCAGATTCACCCGCTGGTGTGCACGGCGTTCAACGCCGACTTCGACGGCGACCAGATGGCGGTGCACGTGCCGCTTTCGGAAAAGTCGGTGGAAGAAGCGCGCCGGCTGATGCTGTCGACCATGAACCTGCTGAAGCCGGCCGATGGCGAGCCGGTAGTGGGCCCGGCCAAGGACATGGTGCTGGGCGTGTACTACCTGACGGTGGACACCCCCGGCGCCAAGCGCGGCGAGGGCCGCGTGTTCTATGACCTGGACGACGTGGAGCTGGCCTACAGCCTGGGCCAGGTGGATATCCACGCGCACTGCAAGATCCAGATGAACACCTGGTTCAACGAGAAGGGCGAGCGCTATGGCCGCGCTCAGAAGCGCCTGATCGAAACAACCGTGGGCCGCGGCCTGTTCAATCGGGTGATGCCCGACGAAATGCGCTACGTCAACGAGGTGCTGGACAAGGGCGGCCTGCAGCGACTGGTGTCGCGCTGCTACCAGGTGGTGGGCTCGGAAGCGACCACCGAGGTGGTGGACGGCATCAAGAACATCGGCTTCAAGTACGCGACCAAGTCCGGCATGACCATTGCCGTCTCGGACCTGTCGGTGCCGGCCTCGAAGAAGGGCATCATCGACAGCACCCAGGACGAGCAGTTGGACCTGGAGAAGCAGTTCCGGCGCGGTCTGCTGACCGAGCAGGAGCAGAACGAGCGCATCATCGAAATGTGGACGCGGGCGCGCGATGAGGTGGCCAAGGCTGTGTCGGCCAATCTGGATCCGGCCGGGCCGCTGTCGATGATGGCCAAGTCTGGCGCGACCAAGGGCGGTTTTGGCCCAATCTCGCAGTTGGCCGGCATGCGCGGCCTGATGGCCGATCCGTCCGGGCGCATCATCCCGCTGCCCATTCGCTCGAACTTCCGCGACGGGCTGACGGCGCTGGAATACTTCATCTCGACCCACGGCGCCCGCAAGGGTTTGGCCGACACCGCGCTGCGCACGGCCGACGCCGGCTATCTGACCCGGCGCCTGGTGGACGTGGCGCAGGACCAAATCATCAATAATGTGGACTGCGGCACGGAAGCCGGCCTGTGGGTGCGGCGCATGGACGACGTGGCCGGCCAGTCTTACTACGACCGTGTGATCGGCCGCGTGCCGGGTGTGAAGGTCATCGACCCCAAGACCGGCGAGCTGCTGGCCGACCGCAATGAGATTGTCGACGAAGCGACGGCCACGCGCATCCTGAACTCGACCATCGAGCAGGTGTTTGTGCGCAGCCCGCTGACCTGCCAGCTTGAGCACGGCATGTGCCAGATGTGCTACGGGCGCGACCTGGGCCGCGGCAAGGTGGTGGAGATCGGCTCGGCCGTGGGTATCGTGGCGGCGCAGTCCATCGGCGAGCCGGGCACCCAGTTGACTCTGCGCACGTTCCACACCGGCGGTGTGGCCGCGGGCGGCGACATCACGCACGGTCTGCCGCGCGTGGAAGAGCTGTTCGAGGCGCGCAAGAAGCCCAAGGGCGAGGCCGTCATCACCGAGATCGACGGTGTGGTGGAGGTCATTCGCTCCGACAAGCCGGGCGCGGCGCGCCTGGTGAAGGTGGTGGACAGCGCCACCATCCGCGACGAATACGATATCCCGGGCAACTGGGCGATCAAGGTCGAGGACGGCATGACTATCGCGCTGGGCGACGTGATCGCCACGCGCGGCGAGAGCATCATGGCCGCCACGCACGGCGGCGAAGTGAAGCGCAAGGACCACATTGTGACCGTGGTGCACGAGCGCCGCGATGAGATGCAGTATGAGATCCCGTCGGCGACGCGGCTGCTGGTGATCGATGGCCAGCGGGTGAAGGCCGGCGAGGCTCTGACCGAGGGCTCGCTGAACCCGCACCGCATCCTGCGCATCCTGGGCCGCGAGGCCACCGAGTTGTACCTGCTGACGGAAGTGCAGAAGGTGTACCGCTCGCAGGGGCAGAACATCAACGACAAGCACTTCGAGGTCATCATCAAGAAGATGCTCTCGCGGGTGCAGATCACGCGCACCGGCGACACCGGGCTGCTGCCCGGCGAGCTGATCGACCGGCTGAAGCTGGGCAAGATCAACGAAGCGTTGATTGCCGAAGGCAAGCAGCCGGCCTCGGCCGTGCCGGTGCTGTTGGGCGTCACCAAGGCGTCACTGTCGACCGACTCGTTCTTGAGCGCGGCTTCCTTCCAGCACACTATCAAGGTGCTGGCCGGCGCCGCCATCGAAGGCCGGGAAGACCCGCTGTACGGCCTGAAGGAGAACGTGATCATCGGCAAGCTGATCCCGGCCGGCACGGGGTACTGGTCGTATCACCGCAACGAAGACCAGCCCCAGCCGGGCGCGGTGCCGGAGCCGGTGCTCGAGCAGATCGCTGGTCCGATTGACGGCGACGGCGCGGTGGCTGAAGCCGCGTAACAAACCTGCATCAAAAAACGCCCGTGGGCTTTTGCCACGGGCGTTTTTTATTTCCGCGGATAAGGCGATGCTTGGCCTCTTTACGAGAGGCTGCGGGCTCGCGTTGAGGCCTGGCGGCCACTGGCAGCCGCCCAGGCAATCAGTCCCAGCAGGCACAGCGCGGCTATCCCCGAAAGGATCAGGCCCGCGCGCAGCGACATGGACTCGAAGCGAAAGGTGACCTGGTGGTCGCCGGCCGGCACCCACACGGCCCGGAAGGCCAGGTTGGCGCGATACACGTCCACGCGTTGATTGTCCAGATAGGCGTTCCAGCCAGGATAAAATGCATCGCCCAAAAACAGATAACCGGGCTGGGCCGTCTGTACCTGCCAAACCGAAAGCGTGGCCGCGGATTGCTGCAGGCTGACGCTGGAGCTGATTGGGCCGGCCGCCACCGGCAGCGGCGGAAGCTGGCCGCCGGCGGGCGGCGTAAGCAGCACCCGGCTGAAAACAGCGGCGGGCTGGTTCTTTAGCAGCTGCGCGGTTTGAGTGTCATCGCCGGAGATTGTGGCCGAATAGACCATGAAGGCGCGCGGCGTCACGGAGGCCAGCTCACCCAGATAGATGTTTCCGTATTGCTGGACAGAGGAATAGCCAGCCTGCGGCGTCAGCTCGGCAGGGTCGGCCGCGGCAACATATTTGAGATTGAGCACCCGCAGGAGCGGCGATTGGGCGCTGGAGAAAATTAAGCCATACGCCAGCCAGCCGATGCGGTCAGGAATCGCGCGGACGTAATTTTCGAACCAGGCGGTCGTGAAATCGAGGCCGCGCACATCGGACAGGCCGTACATCATCTGGGCATCGGGGATCAGGTCTTGCCGCAAGGCCATCAGGCGGAAATCACTCGGGTCCCGGGCCACCGCGCGTGTCAACGGGGTGGGCGGGTAGAACTGATCAATAGGCAGCGCCGGGTTATAGCCTGCCCCAGCGACCAACAGATCGGCCGTGATGATGGCCAGCAGCAGCGGGCCGACCAGCGCCGGGCGCAGCGTGGCTCGCCCGCGCACCCGACCGGCCGCCAACAATAATGTCAGGGCGGCCAGAGCAGCCAGGGCCGGGGCGTATTGCTGGAGATTGCTGGGCGCGAAGGCGGACTGGAGCCCGGCCACCATGCCGTCGACCTGGGCGTAGTAGGCGGTCAAGGTGCCGGAATGCGTCAGGCGGCGCGCGTACTCGGCTTCGACCAGTTGGCGCCCGTAAGCGATCACGCGATCCTTGATCAGAGGCAAGACCAACTGGCTGCCGGCTAACAGCAGCAGCCCGGCCGCCGCCACCGCGCCGCACAGCCATTGTGCCAGGCGGCGGGCTGGCCGGGCAAACATGGGGTCCGGGTCCAGCAGGCGGTCGGCGCCAAAGCCACCCAGCAGCGCCAGGCTGAAGGCCACGATCAGCCGCAGACTATCGGGCAGGGCCAGATTCAACAACGGCAGCTGATTAATCCAATTGAAGACCGGCAGATGCAGTGCCCGGCCCAAGCTGAACAGCCCCAGACCGGCCCACAGCCCGATTAAGCCGCGCTGGGCGCCGCTTACGCTAGCTAAGGCAACGATGGCCAGCGTAAGCGTAACCGCCCCAACATACATGGCCATGCCGTTGAAGTTGTCCCAGTTGAGCAGGAATGACCAATAGGGAAAGCGCCAGGTGGGGTTGTTGTAGAGGTTGGGAAAGACGAGCACCCCCAACGTGAGCAGTTGGCGGGGAATGTCTGGATTGAGCAGGGCCAGGCTGAACTGGGCGGCGCGCGCCTGGGCGATATAGGTCAGGCGCAGCCATTCTACAAAAGGCACCAACTGCGCCGCGGCCAAGGCGGCCCCCAAACCGACCGCCAGCAAGGCGGCGAACAGGCTGCCCAGGCGCCTGGGCCAGGCCGAGTCCTGGCCGCGTGTCAACTGGATCCAGCGCACCAGGTAGTAGAGCCCGGCGGCCGACAGGATATCAACCGAGGTTTCGATATGGCCGCCGGTGAACTGCAGGCCGGTGACGACGGCCAGGAAAATGGCGGCGCGCAAACGGGCCGGCCGGTCTGGGGCGGTGGCGAGGCCGTCAACGGCCAGGATCAGGGCCGGCAGCCAAACGGCGACATTCACATGTGGATGGCCCAGCCAGGCCACCAGATAGCCGGAGAGCATAAAGGCCAGCGCGGCGATCATGGCCGGGATCCAACGCAGCCGATAGCGGCGGCCAAGGGCAAAGGTAAACAGCCCGGCGATGAGCAAATTGAAGCCTGCCACCCAAACCAGGCTGTTAGGAAAGGGCAACATCAGCCAGAAGAGCAGGTTGAGCGGATAAAAGGCCGCCACCTGCATAGTAGCCAGCAAGGGCGCCCCGGCATAGCTGTACGGGTTCCACAGCGGCAAGTGGCCGGCATGCAAGTCCTGCCAGGCCAGGGCACGCCAGGGCGTGAATTGGTAGACCTGATCGAACAGGTCGATATTGCTGGGAAAACTGTAGCCGGGGGGCGCGCTGGCCGAATAGAACGGCGTGGCATAGACAGCGTCGGCGGCGCTGAGGGTATAGCCGGGCAGCCAGGCCCGACCCAAAAGGATGACGATCGCGCCGCATAACACCAGGGCGGCCAACAACCACTCGGCGCGCTGGCGGACGAGACGGGTTAGGCGAGCGGCTGGGCGCAACATGGGCTTGAGGCGGGATTATACTCGACGGCGCTGCCAGACTGGCGGCAATAAGTCCTTTTTGCTTTCAGAACACACGTTCTAACTGTATAATGGCGGCGCGTTTAGAGCGATTTGAGAGGTAAGGAGAACCATGGAAGTCGGACTGATCCGCCAGATTAATATTGAAAACGAGATGCAGACGGCTTACCTGTCGTACGCCATGTCGGTGATCGTGGCGCGCGCGCTGCCCGACGCGCGCGACGGGCTGAAGCCGGTGCAGCGGCGGATCCTGTACGCCATGCACGATATGGGCTTGCGAGCGGGGTCGTCGTATAAGAAGTCGGCGCGCATTGTGGGCGAAGTGTTGGGCAAATACCATCCGCACGGCGATGCCTCGGTGTACGAGGCGATGGCGCGCATGGCGCAGGATTTCTCCATGCGCTACCTGTTGGTGGACGGCCAGGGCAACTTTGGGTCGGTGGACGGCGACGCGCCGGCGGCCATGCGCTACACCGAGGCGCGCCTGGCGCCAATGGCGCTGGACTTGATGGCCGACATTGAAAAAGATACGGTTGATTTTGGGCCCAACTTTGACGACACGCTGACCGAACCGAGCGTGCTGCCGGCGGCGGCGCCGAACCTGCTGGTGAATGGGGCCAGCGGCATCGCGGTGGGCATGGCCACCTCCGTACCGCCGCACAACCTGGGCGAGGTGGTGGACGCGCTGATTTATATGCTGGACCGCTGGACCAAGCTCGAAGACGTGACCATCCGCGAGCTGATGCGTTTTGTGAAGGGGCCAGACTTTCCGACCGGCGGCATTATTCTGCAGTCGGCGGATGAGACCGAGGGGCTGGCGGCGGCCTATGGCACCGGGCGCGGCCGGATTACGGTGCAGGCGCGGGCGCACGTGGAAGATATGGGCCGCGGCAAGAGCCGCATCATCGTCACCGAGCTGCCGTACCAGACCAACAAATCGGCGCTGATCGAACGCATTGCCGACCTGGCGCGCGACGGCAGCCTGGAAGGGCTGTCGGACCTGCGCGACGAATCCGACCGGCAGGGCATGCGCATCGTGATCGAGCTGAAAAACACGGCCGATGCCGGGCAGGTGATCCGGCAGCTGTATAAGCGCACGCCCATGCAGGGCACGTTCAGCATTATCAACCTGGCGCTGGTGAATGGCGAGCCGCGGCTGCTGACGCTGAAGCAGGCGCTGCGGGTGTTTCTGGATCATCGGCTGGAAGTGGTGCGGCGGCGGTCTGAGTTTGACCTGGCCCGGGCCCGCGAGCGGGCCCACATTTTGGAAGGCTTGCTGACGGCGCTGAAGCATCTGGACGAGGTGATCAAGATTATCCGGGCGGCGCGCGACACGGACGAAGCCCGCGAAAAACTCACGCGGCGCTTTAAGCTGAGCCAGCCGCAGACGGACGCCATTCTGGATATGCCGCTGAAGCGGTTGGCCGCCCTGGAGCGGCGCAAGATCGAGGACGAATACAAAGAGAAAGCCGCGCTGATCAAGAGCCTGGAGGCGCTGCTGGCCTCGCCCAAGCGGATGCGCGAGCTGATTGTTGAGGAGCTGCGTCAGGTGCGGCAAAAGTATGCCGACAAGCGCCGCACGCAGATTGCCGCCGCCGGGCAGGCCGAGTCGCCGGCGCTGACCACCGCTGACCTGACGCCGCAGCACGATGTTTGGGTGACGGTGCTCCAGTCCGGGCTGGTGTCGCGCACGCCGGCGGGCAAACAGCCCAGGCTGGCGGCGGGCGACACGCCGCTGGCGACGGTGGCGGCCAATACGCGCGACCTGCTGTATTTCATCAGCCTGAAGGGCCGCGGGGCGAGCGTGCCGGTATACGCTCTGCCGGAGAAGGAAGATGCCGGCGATGGAACGCCGTGGTCGAGCGTTTCGAGCCTGGACCCGAACGCGCGCGTGGTGGCCGTGGTGGCAGTGAACCCGGAGGTGACCCGGCGCTCTGCTGAAGCGACGGAGGTGGCAAAGGCGGCCAACGGCAACGGCGACGCGGCGCCCAGGCAAGGGGCTTATCTGCTGATCGGCACTTCCGGCGGCATGGTCAAAAAGACGTCGGTGGCTGACCTGCCGGGCGTGACCTCGCAGGTGTTTAACGCCATCAATGTGGCCGAGGATGATCATGTGATCGGCGCGCACCTGACAGACGGCAACCAGGAAATCCTGCTGGTGACCGCGCTGGGGCGGGCGATCCGCTTTAAAGAAGACGAAGTGCGGGCAATGGGCCTGGCGGCGGCGGGCGTGATGGGCATAAAGCCGGGTGAGCGCGACGACCGGGTGATCGGCCTGGCGGTGGCGCAGCCCGAGGCGCAGGTGCTGCTGGTGACCGATCAAGGCATGGGCAAGCGCACGCCGTTGAAGGAGTTTCCGACACAGGGCCGGCATGGGGTGGGGGTGGTGGCCGCCTCGCTGGCCAGAAAGCAGCGACTGGCGGGCATGCTGGTGGGTGAACCGGACGATAAGCTGACAGTGGTGACGAGCAAGGGCAGCGGCAAGGCGCTGAAGCTGGATGCCGCCAGCCGGCGCGGACGTCCCGCGCGCGGCGCGCCCATACTGAAGCTGAAGGACGGCGAGACGGTGCAGCGGCTGGTGCTGATGCAAGGCCAGTTCAGCCTGCCACCCGTTCCGGAGCCGGTGGCCGCCAAGTCAAAGGCCAACGGCAACCGCACTGGCCGGCCCGCGCCCAGGGCCCAGGGCAAGGCGGCGAAAAAGGCGGGTGTGAAGAAGACGATCGCGCTGAAGAAGGCAAGCAAAGTGAAGGCCAAGCCGGCGGCGAAGAAGAGCGGGAAGAGGAAATAGAAGCCTTACAGCAGCCGAACCCGTTAACTGAGAATGCGTTTTTGAATTGACCCCGAAAAAAGTATGCGGGCGAGCACAGCTCGCCCGCATACTTTTTTCGGGGTTCACTGGCACCGGGTCAAGATTCGCATGGAGCTTCCCACACGTTTTGTCAAGACGATTTGTGAGGTCTTCCCCGAGGCGGGGGCGGACTGGCTGGAACACCTGCCGCAGTTGATTGCGGCCTTCGAGGCGCACTGGTTGCTGCGGGTGGCGGCGCCGTTCGGAAATTTGACTTTCAACTATGTGGCGCCGGCGCGGCGGGCGGATGGCAGCGTGGCGGTGCTGAAGTTGGGCGTGCCGAACAAAGAAGCCAATACTGAGATCGAGGCGCTGCGCCGGTACGATGGGCGCGGGCGGAGAGCCTGTTCCGCGACTTGCTGGCATCTTCAGCGGCGCCCGTGCTGCTGCATGGCGATTTGCATCATGACAATATCCTGGCCGCCGAGCGCGCGCCGTGGCTGGCGCTGGACCCCAAAGGGGTGGCGGGCGAGCCGGCGTACGAGGTGGGGGCGCTGATGCGCAATCCACGGCCGCAGCCAGCGGAGGTGCTGGCGCGGCGGGCCAGCATCTTGGCTGAGGTGTTGGACATTGACCGGCAGCGCATTCTGGGCTGGTCGTTCGCCCAGGCGGTGCTGTCGGCGTGGTGGAACATCGAGGATCAGGGCCACGGCTGGGAGGGCGCGATCGAGGTGGCGGAGCGCCTTAGCACCCTGCTGTGAGATGTAAATGATCCAAGGTAACTGCCGGCCGGGCAGCGCGGACACGCCGCTGGCGACCGTAACCAGGGAAATCAGGGATGTTTTGGCCGAATGGGGTG
>JAYTFQ010000624.1:0-2335 GCA_043734225.1 Anaerolineales bacterium
AACCAACGGCTCCAGAGCGCCGTGGAGGCCGTTGTCGGCCGGCAAGAGCAGGCGCGGCTGGACGGCAATTGGACCCGGCTGCGCGCCACCTTTGCCGACGCCGGTTTGGGCTGGGCGGTTCAGCGCGTTACGCTGCTGCGCTCCGGCACTGGCGGCGTGCCCATGCCCATCAATCTGCCGGGCTTCTGGCAGGCGCCGCTGGCCGGCCGCGTCACCCAATTCAAAATGCTGGGCGCGACACTGGCGCGCGCGGACGTGACGCGCGAATATGAGGCGCCGGACGGCGCGCGCCTCACGCTGACCTTGCCGCAGTTCTACCAATTTGCCGACGAGGCCTGGCGCGAAACCGCCCCACCCGCCCCCAGCGCCGACCAGGCCCTGGCGCTGCATGGCGCGTATGTGGACGTGGACTATTTTCCCGCCGACGCGGCGCTGGCCGCCAGCCTGGCCCACGATTTGGACGCGCTGCTCACAGCAGCCTGCGCGGACTGGAATTGCCCGGCTGACCTGCGCGTGCCGGTGCGCTTCGAAACCGGCGACACCTTCAGGCGCGACTTTACGCTGCCGGCCGATACCTTTCTGGACTCATGGGCGCTGCAAGTGATCGCCGCCCGGCAGACCGGGACGTTGGTACGCGAGGTGACCTTGCCCACCGGGCTGGAAGGCGGCTATGGGGCGGATGCGGCGGCGGCCGAGGCGGTGCGGCGGGTGGCCGGCATCACCGCGCTGCTGCGGGCGGCGCAGCGCCTGGCGCCGGAGACCGCCTGGCAGGGCGACAACGCCTATCTGGATGGGCTGGTGGCGCGCGAGGCGGCCCGGCTGGGGCTGGACGCGCCGCAATTGGCCCAGGCGCGGTTGGCCAACCCGCTGTTCACGCCGGCCGAACTGTGGCGGCTGGGGCAAGACAGCTATGCCAACGCCAGCGCCTATGGCCAGGCGCTGGTGATACTCAATCAACTGCTTGCCGGCCGCGGCCTGGCGGATGAACGGCAACTGCTGCACACATTGGACACGGCCGGCGAGCCGGGCGCGTGGCTGGCGGGCGGCCTGGGGCTGACGGTGGAACAGGCCACCGCGAACCTGGTGGCCGCGGCCGCGATCAGCGCACCCATGCCGGGCATCCAGCGTCCGGCATTCACGCCCGAGCTGGCGCTGAATTGTTCCAGCGGCCCGCTGCTGGCCGCGCTGGACGGGCAAACGGCGCCGCTGTTCCCGGCCGGTAAGCCGGATGCCTTCATTCGCGCCTGGGCGCCGGGCGGGCGGCGGCTGGCCGTGTCGGTGGCGGGCCGGCTGGGGATGGTGGACCTGGAGACAAGCGCGGGCACTTGGGCGCCGCAGCCGGCGCTGCCCTATGCCTACCCGGTCCGCTGGGCGTCGGACACGGTGCTGGCTTACCCGCCCGTCACACGGGACCCAACCAGCCAGCCAGTCCAGATTCTGACCACTGGGATCGGCTTGTGGAATGCCGGCAGCGGGCAATATCTAGCCGCGCTGGACGGCGCGAACGAGTATGTGTTGTCGCCCGATGGCGCCTGGGCGGCGCTGGTGGGCGCACCCTACTTTGCCGGCCCGACGCTGAGTGTTGTACCTGCGCTGGGCGGCAGCGCGATCTTCAGCACTACTCTGGCCGAAAGCCCCGCTTGGGCCAGAGACAGCCGCCGTTTGGTTTACAGTCAGCACGAGGCAGCCGGCACGCACTTAGTCATCTTCGACCAGAACTCCGGTCTGACGCGCACGGTGCTGACGGGCCGCGACCCGCGCCTGTCGCCGCCGCCCGACAACGGTGCCACGCGCCTGACGGCGGTGTGGGCGCCCGGCGCGGACCAATTGCTGATTGATTATTCATTCAATCCGGGTCAGGGCGGCGGTTGGGCCGGGCTGCTCTCGTCCGACGGACGAGACTTTATGGCTTTGCCCGCGCCCGGGCCCGGGCCGGCGCCCGCGCCGCTCGGGGCGCTGTTTCCGGCGGGCTTTGCGGCGGATGGGCAATTCCTGGCGGAGACGGTGGTTGACGGCGCGAACGTGAGCGCCGCGATCTATTCCGCGGACGGCCAATTCGTGCGGTTCATCGCCGATGCGCGGCCCAGCGGCTGGTCGCCGGCGGGACACACCTTGGCGCTGCTGGGCGCGGATGGCGCCAGCCTGCTGCGCGCGCCAGACGATGCCAACGCCGCGCCAGAACGGTTGGCGCCGGCGGGGTGCAGCCAGGTGGTGTGGCGGCCGTAGGCAAAAAAGAGAAAGAAAAAGAAAGAGCCGGAAACATGACTCACCCCGAATTTAATTTAGGCAGGGTGGGCGGACGGTGGGCGAGCCAGAGTAAGCTGAGCGCCAGTCG
>JAYTFQ010000625.1:0-6340 GCA_043734225.1 Anaerolineales bacterium
AACACAAAAGTGTTGATGGATCCGGCCGCTCGCCCTCACACCTGCCCAGAACATCAGGTGCTGGGTCCCCGGCTCTTCCCCCTGCTGCGGGAAGGGTGCCTTTTGGCGAGAATGATGCTTCAGAATTTACTGGTCTGCACTTAGCTGGCGGGAAATAAAAAGGGCACGGCCGGTGGCGAAACCACCGGCCGTGTCCTTTTTTGTTTGAGCTTCAGGCTGTGCGGGGCAGCTTGATGGGCAGCCGGACCTGGAAGCAGGTTTCTCCGGGTTTTGATTTCAGCACGATTTCGCCATAGTGCTTGTTGATGACATTGTAGGCGATGTTCAAACCCAGGCCGGTGCCCACACCCGGGGGCTTGGTGGTGAAGAAGGGTTCGAACACGCGCGACTGGATTTCAGCCGGGATGCCGGGGCCGCTGTCGGCCAACTCCACCACCACCTGGTCGCCGTCGCGGAAGGTGTGGATCTTGATCTCGCCTTGCTGGCCGAGCGCGTCGATGGCATTGTCCAGGATGTTGGTCCACACCTGGTTCAGCTCGCCGGCAAAGGCCTCGATGCGCGGCAGATCGGGGGCATAGTCGCGCGTGAGCTTGATTGACGTTTTGCTGAGCTTGTGGCGCAGGATGACGATGGTGTTGTCCAATCCCTCGCGCACGTCCACTTCCTGCACCGGCGCGCGATCGAGATAGGAGTAGGACTTGACGGCCCTGACGATCTCGGAGATGCGCTCCGAGCCGGTGGATACCTCCGCCAGCAGGGCAAAAACGGCGCTGCCGGAGCCCAGCGATTGGGCGATGACGGACAGCGCGTGCTGGTCAAAGTCCTGGGCCAGGTGATCCAGATCGGCCACCTGCCAGCCAAAGCTCACCAGGGTGGGGGCCAGGTCCCACGGCTTCTCCACGCCATGGCGTTCAAGCCAGCTTTCGACTTCACTCTCGCGGTCGCTGCGCATCAGCGGGTCAAGATCCATCGGGTTGGCGGCGCGACGGGCCATGTCCTGGCGCAGCGTTTCCACGTGTTCGCGCTGGTGATCGTCCAGATCCAGTCCGTCCAGGGCGCTCATGGCCTGCTGCCACTGGCCGAGCAGGTCGCGCAGTTGGGCGGCGGCCCGGCGCACGGCGGCGGCGGGGTTGTTCAGCTCGTGGGCCAGCCCGGCGGCCAGGGTGCCCAGGCCGGCCATTTTTTCTTTCTCGTGCAGCAGAGCTTCGTTTTGGCGCAGCCGGGCCACCACGGTGTGCAGGGTGGCTAGCGCGGCAGCGGGGCTGGTGGACAGGGTGCGCTCGAAGGCGTCCTTGGACACCCGCAGCAGGTGGCTGTGGGTCAGGCCGCGCACGCTGGCCGAGCGCGGGCTGTTGTCGATCAGCGACATTTCGCCGATGACGGCGCCCGGCAGGCGCACGTCCACCTTGACGTCGTGCCCGCCCGAGTGTTTGGAGACTTGCAATTGGCCGTCGATCAGGACGAAGAGCGCGTCGCCCGGCGCGCCCTCTTCAATCAGCAGGTCGCCGGGCTGAATTTCAATCGGCTCGGCCTGGCGGTAGAGCACTTCCAAGGCGGCTTCGGGCAGGCTGGCGAACAGCGGCAGGCGCCGCAGAAATTCGATGCTCATCTACACATCTACTTCGTCGATGAAGCACCAGCGCCAATCTTCGCCGCGCTCCAAGGATTGGATGATGGGGTGGCCGGCGGCGTGCCAGTGCTTGCGGGCGTGCTTGTTCTTGGACTGATCACAGCAGCCGACATAGCCGCAGCTCAGGCACAGGCGTAGATGCACCCAGGAGTCGCCGGTCTTCAGGCAATCCACGCAGCCGCGGGCAGCCGGGGTGACGATCTTAATCATGTCTAGGTGTGCGCATTCAGCCATGCTTCACCTATAGCGTTGCCAGATATTTGTGGACAAAGGCCACCGACATGGCGCCCTCGCCCACCGCCGAAGCCACGCGCTTGATCGATTCCTTATGCACGTCGCCGGCCACAAACACGCCGGGGACATTGGTCTCCAGCCAGTACGGGTCCCGGTCGAGGTTCCAGCCCTTGGGCCGCTTGCCCGCCTGAATGAGATCGGGCCCGGCCGGGATGAAGCCATACTCGTCGCGCACGATGGCGTCGCCCAGCCACTCGGTGTGCGGCGCGGCGCCGATAAAGATGAACATGGCCCGCGCCGGCACCGTCTCCACCTGGCCGGTGCTGGTATCGATCAAGGTGGCCGACTCCAAATTGACCTCGCCGTGGACGGCTTTGATTTGGGTGCACAGGCGCACGCGGATGTTCTCGGCGTCGATGATGCGGTCCACCAGGTATTGCGACATGCTGGCGGCCAGCGACTCGCCCCGGATGAGCATGGTCACCTGGCTGGCGAAACGGGCCAGGTACATGGCCGCCTGGCCAGCGGAATTGCCGGCCCCGACCACAAACACGGCATTGTCGCGGCAAGAGACGGCCTCGGTAATGGCCGCGCCGTAATACACGCCGGCGCCGGTCAGTTGATCGATGCCGGGCATGTCCAGCCGGCGGTAATTGATGCCGGTGGCGACGAGCAGGGCCTGGCAGCTGACCTCGCTGCCATCGGCCAGCTTGAGCACCTTATATGGATCGCGCAGGGTGAGCCCGACCACTTCCTGCGGCCGGAGCAGCTCGCAGCCGAAGCGCTCAGCCTGGGTCAGCGCGCGCCGGGTCAGTTCAGATCCGCTCACCCCGTTCGGGAAGCCCAGATAATTCTCGATGGAGGAGCTTTGGCCGGCCTGACCGCCGGGGGCGCTGCGCTCGACGATCAGCGTGCTCAGTCCCTCCGAAGCGCCGTACACGCCGGCCGCCAGCCCGGCCGGGCCGGCGCCGACGATGATCAAGTCGTAAAACGGGACTTTGGCGCGCGTGCGCAAGCCAATCTTTTCGGCCACCTGGGCCGGGGTGGGCTTGACCAGGTGGCTGCCGTCGGGCATCAGCACCACCGGCAATTCTGCTTGGGTCAGCTGCAATTGCTCCAGGAGCCTGGTCGCTTCGGTACCGGCCTCCATATCCAGCCACTTGTATGGAATTTGATTGCGCGCCAGGAAGTCCTTCAGGTCATGGGCCTGCGGCGACCAGCGATGGCTGATGATGCGCACGCCCTCGAAGTTGGGGCGGAAGCCGGCCTGCCAGTCGTCGAGCATGTCCTGCAGCACCGGGTACAGCTTCTCTTCGGGCGGGTCCCACGGCTTGAGCAGGTAATAGTCGATGCGCACCGCGTTGATGGCCTTGATGGCGGCATCGGTGTCGGCGTAGGCGGTCAGCAGCGCGCGCTTGGCCTCGGGAAACAGCTCGCGCGCCTTTTCGAGGAATTCCACGCCGTTCATGCCGGGCATGCGCTGGTCAGACAGCAGAAGCGCCACCGGCTCGTTGCGCAGCATCAATTGTTTCAGGGCATCCAGCGCGGATTGGCCCGACTCGGCCCGTACTACACGGTAGTCATGGCCGAAGTGGGTGCGCAAATCGCGCTCGATGGCGCGCAGCACCTCGGGGTCATCGTCAACCGTGAAGATCACCGGCTTGGCCATAGGCGTCCTTCACTAAATCGTCTGAACGTCATGCGGGCCGCTCTCGCGCGCGCCCGCCGGCGTGATCCGGATAAACTCGGTGTTGGCCTGCAGCTCGGCCAGGCTGGCGGCGCCGGCATAGCTCAGGCCGGAGCGCAAGCCGCCCACCAGTTGGTGCAGCACGTCCGCCGCGTGGCCGCGATAGGGCACCACGGCTTCCACACCCTCGGGCACAACCTTGTCCCAGTCGTCCTCGTCTATCGGGCCTTGGTGCTCAATGGCCATCCGGTCCACGTTGGCGGTCAGTGAGGCCATGCCGCGCACCACCTTGTAGCGCCGGCCGTCGCGTATGACGCTGGCGCCAGGGCTCTCCTCGGTGCCGGCCAGCAGGCTGCCCACCATGACCGTGCTGGCCCCGGCCGCCAGCGCCTTGGTCAGGTCGCCGCCGGTGCGGATGCCGCCATCGGCAATAAGCGGCACGCCCGCCTTTTGGGCAGCCTCGGCGCAATCCAGGATGGCGGTGAGCTGCGGCACGCCAAAGCCGGTGACGATGCGCGTGATGCAAATGGAGCCCGAACCGACGCCGACCTTCACCGCGTCGGCGCCGGCATCGGCCAGGTCGCAGACCCCCTCGGCCGTGGCGACGTTGCCGCCGATGACGTCGACCGCCGGGAAGCGGCGCTTGAGCTCGCGCACCATCTTCAGGGCATGGTCCGAATGGCCGTGGGCAATATCCACCACCAGCACGTCCGCGCCGGCTGCCACGCACAGCTCGGCGCGCTCCAAATCGGCCGAGCGCACGCCCACGGCCGCCGCCACGCGCAGCCGCCCTTTGCTGTCCTTGGTGGCCAGCGGGTGCTGCACCTGCTTGATGATGTCCTGCGCGGTGATCAGCCCGACCACCTGGCCGGCGCCATTCAAAAGCGGCAATTTCTCCACACGGTGCTCGTGCAGCAAGCGCTGCGCGGCTTCCAGGTCGATGCCGGACGCGGCGGTAACCAGCTTTTCGCGCGCGGTCATCACGCTGGAAACCTGAGCGCGGTCATCGGGCGCGAACAGCACGTCGCGGGTGGTGAGCAGACCCACCAGCTCGCCGCTGGCGCTGACCACTAACAGGCCGCCGATGCCGGCGGATTGCAGCATGCCGCGGGCGGTGGCCACGGTCGCCGTGGGCGAAACGGTGGCCGGCTGCTCGACGATGTGCGACTCGGCCCGCTTGACGCGCGCCACTTCCGCCGCCTGGCGGGCGGGGGTCATAAAGCGGTGGATGGCGCCCAAGCCGCCCAGGCGGGCAATGGCAATGGCCATGGGCGCCTCGGTGACGGTATCCATGTTGGCGCTGACAATCGGTATGGCCAGGTTGAGCCGGCGGGTGAGGGGGGCGCCGGTGGTTACGGCGGTGCGGCTGACGACGGATGAGCGCTTGGGCACCAGTAAAACGTCGTCAAAGGTCAGACCTTCGTTTTCACGGACTTTCATGGGCACCTTTGAGAAGTGAGGCGTATCCTAGCAGGTTAGAAACGATCGAGCAAATGGCGGGAATTCAAGAGGCAGGGGCCAAGCATTCGCGAAACAGAGGGCGGGTCAAACCGGGCACCATGCGCGGATGCTTCGCCCCGACGGAGATCAGGGCGCACTGGCGGTCACTGCTTTGCTTTGGCGGCCGTCGGCCACTGCCAACTGGCCGCACCCGGCATTAATATCGATGCCGCGCCGGACACGGATGGTGCAGGGGATGCCGTAGCCTTCCAGAGCGGCCTTGAAAGCAGCGGCGCGCTCGCGGGTGGTGGCCTGGCCGGCGTAGTCGCGGGTGGGGTTGAGCGGGATGACGTTGACGTGGCAGGGCAGCCCCTTAACCCAGGCGGCCAGGGCGCGCGCCTGCTCGGGCGTGTCGTTCTTGCCCTCAATCAGCGCCCACTCAAAGGTGACCCGGCGATGGGTTGCGGCGTAATAGGCGCGCACGGCGGCGAACAATTTGGCGAGAGGATATTTGTCGTTGATCGGCAGCAGCTCGGCGCGCAATTGGTCGGTGGCGGCGTGCAGCGAGACAGCCAGGTTCACCTGGCGCTTCTCGGCCGCGAAGCGCTCGATCATTGGCACCAGGCCGACGGTGGAGATGGTGATGCGGCGCGCGCCGAAGTTGAAGCCGCGCGGGTCATTCAGCCGGTCCACGGCGGCCATGGTGGCCTCGTAGTTGTGGAAGGGCTCGCCCATGCCCATGACGACGATATTGGTCAGGTGGTCGTCTTTGGCCTTGAGCTCGCGCGCGAACCACAGGCACTGCTCGACGATCTCGCCGGCGCTGAGGTGGCGGCGAAAGCCCATCTGGCCGGTGGCGCAGAAGACGCAGCCCATGGCGCAGCCAGCCTGGGTGGAGATGCAGACGGTGCGGCGGGCTGCGTAGCCCATCAGCACAGTTTCGATCTCGCGGGCGTCAGCCAGTTGGAACAGGATTTTGCGCGTCTGACCGTCGGACGAGTGGGCCTCGATTTTGGATGTCAGCCCGCTGAAGCTGAGCTCGGCCGCCAACTGCTCGCGCAGCGCGTGCGGGATGGTGGTGATGGCCGCCGGCCCGGCCGCCAGATCGCGATAGACGGCCTGCCAGATTTGCAGGGCGCGATAGCGCGGCTGGTTCCAGGTGGTGAGCTGGGCTTCGAGCTGTTCGAAGGAGAGGTCGAAGAAGGAGGGCATGGAGAAAAGGATGAAGGATGAAGGATGAAGGATGAATGAAAGAGAGAAAGTGGTTGGCGACGAGTTGACCGATTGACCCGTTGACTAGTGGACTAGTTGACCCC
The DNA here is from genome assembly GCA_043734225.1 of Anaerolineales bacterium. Taxonomy (GTDB): domain Bacteria; phylum Chloroflexota; class Anaerolineae; order Anaerolineales; family UBA6663; genus JAYTFQ01. The sequence continues at coordinate 6,308 of JAYTFQ010000625.1, forward strand.
AGAGTTCCTTCGTAATCTGCACAATGCTGTCCA
>JAYTFQ010000626.1:0-2698 GCA_043734225.1 Anaerolineales bacterium
CAATTTCCCGCAGATTTTTTGCGCCCAAATGACAAAAGGCCCGCGAATTCGATGTTGGGACGCGATAAATTCACAACCTCTGAGCGCGAATGCGCTGCCGCGTTGCTTACATTGCGGTGGCGCGCGAAGAGCCTCTCGGCCCGTCCATCACGGTTGTCGGTTTCTGAGCAGCGCGAATACGCTGCCTTGGACCTCACGTCACGGTGACGCGCGACGCAACGCGCCCCGTAGGGGATGAGCCTCCCGGCCGGATCAATCAACAAGCATGCCTGCATCAACCTCCTGCGTCGGTGAGCGGATAGCGCGCTGCGATCGCTTGATAAAATGAGCAACATCTTGCGCGGCGCGCAGTGACCTTGCTTTCAATTGACTGGCTCGCAAATTTCTCATTACCATCTGACCTGTTGACCTGTTGACCTGTTGACCTGTTGACCTGTTGACCTGTTGACCTGTTGACCTGTTGACCTGTTGACCTGTTGACCTGTTGACCAATCGACCAATTGACCAATTCACCCGTTGACCCTTTTTATGACTTCGGCGGCGCCGGCCCTCTCCTTCACTTCGCCCACGCCAACGGCTACCCGCCCGCCGCCTACACGCCGCTGTTCGATGGGCTGACGCCGCATTACCACGTCATCGCCATGCGCAGCCGGCCGCTAGTCCCTGGATCCGATCCGGCCAGCCTGCGCAGTTGGCTGCCCCTGGTCGATGACCTGATCGCCTTTCTCGACGCGCAGGGCGCTGCCCGCTCAGGAGCCGCGGGGGGCTGGCTGGGCGTCGGCCACTCGCTCGGCGCCGTCACCACCGTCCTGGCCGCCCTGCGCCGGCCGGAGCTGTTTCGGGCCATCGTCGCCATCGAACCTGTTTTCTTCAACCCGCTCAAGCTGGCGGCCTTCGACATTTTCCGCGGTCTGGGCCTGGCGGACCGCGTGCACCCGCTCATCGCCGGCGCCCGCCGCCGCCGCCGCGTTTTCGCCAGCGCCGACGAGATGTTCGCCCGTTACCGCCAGGCGGCTGTGTTCAGCCGGATGGACGACCGCTCGCTGCGGGCCTATGTGGACGCGCTGGCCGCCCCGCGCGCCGATGGGCCAGGGGTGGCGCTGGCCTTTACCCCCGAATGGGAGGCGCAAATCTACGCCACCGGCCCGTTCAACCTGTGGCGCCAGCTGGTGAAGCTCAGCGTGCCCATGCTGGTCATCCGCGGCGCCGACAGCGACACCTTCGACCTCGGCGCCGTCCGCACCCTGCACCGCCGCCTGCCGCGGGTGACCATTACCAACGTCCCCGGCACCGGCCACCTGGTGCCCATGGAAAAGCCGGCTGAGGTGGCGCGGTTGATTTTGGATTTCTTGGCACTGGGTGATTCACCCAGCCGAATTGAATAATGCGGCCCGACGTTCGCCGGGTCACATGCTTCAATTCGGCTAACACCGCCTCGACTTCCTGGGTGGCAGAATGACATGTGAAAGCACATGGGTCCAGGCAGGCGATTACCCCAGTGGGGACCGCGCGCTTTACGCCGAGCTTTGGGGCGGCGCGGACCGCGCGCCGGCCGCCGGCCCCACCATCGTGCTCGAAGCGGGCTCCTTGATGATGCCCGGCACGCAGGATGCCGGCTGGCGGCCGATCCGCGACGCCCTCTCCGCCAAGCTGCCTGTCTTGCTTTACGACCGGGCCGGCCTGGGCCAGAGCCGGCCCGCGCCTGTGCCGCGCTCACTCTCCGCCTTCACCGCCGACCTGCGCGCTGTGCTGCGCGGCGCCGGCGCGCCGCCGCCGTATGTGCTGGTGGGCGCCTCGTTTGGCGGCATGCTCGTCCTGCACTATGCCAGCCAGCACCCGGCCGAGGTCGCCGGCGTACTGCTGGTGGATGCCACGCACCCCACGCACAACCAGCGGGCGCTGGCTGCCCTGCCGCCCGAGGCGGCCGATGAGCCCGCCGCCTTGCGCGATTTTCGGAAGGAGTTGGTTGGGCCGGATCGCCTGCCTCCCGAAACCGATGAATGGGAGCATCTGGATGTGCCCGCCAGTCTGGCCGAAGCGCGCGCCATATGGAACCTGCGCGCCATACCGCTGATCGTCCTCACCGCCGGCCAGGACACATGGGCGCCCGGTTTCCCGCCCGATGCCGCGCGGCGCTATGCCCAGGTGTGGCTTGATCTGCAAATGGAAATGGCCGCGCTCTCCACCCGCGGCCAACAGCGCCTGGTCGCGGATAGCGACCACGACATCCACGTCAGCCGGCCCGAGTTGGTCATCGCCGCCATCCGCGAACTGGCGCCGGGGTTGCCGGCCTAATCCCAATATGATTTAGCGGAAAAAACGTGTGTGCTGGGACATGCGATAAAATCGCATGTCCCAGCACACACGTTTTTTCCAAACCTTTCGGCCGTAGGCTGAACAGAAACCGTTGACCCGGAAAAGCTGGACCGCTTTTTAACGAGACCCTGTCAAACTTCAGAAAACTGCCGAATGTGCAATAGATTTGCGGCATTTCAACCATAATCAGACTAACTCTTTTGAGCAGCCAATTCCCGCCCCTGCCACAACCCCCAGCCGCCGCCATTTTTGTGCTACAGTCACTTATGAACTAACCCACTACCATTTCCGACTTCCGACTTCTGCCGACTGCCTCCTGCCTTCTGCCTCCTGCCTTCTCCCCACCCTCACACCCCCACACCCCCACACTCCCCTCCCATGC
>JAYTFQ010000627.1:0-3592 GCA_043734225.1 Anaerolineales bacterium
CAGTCGATGAAATCGACTGACCGCGGCGCTCATTCCTTTTTCGGGAAGAGTTACAACGTCTCCGTCACCTTGCGCAGGTAGCGCGGCGCTTCAGTGTCATAGCCGCAGGCGCGCGTCAGGTGGTAGCTGTACAACTGCGCCGGGAGGATGGTGACCAGTGGTGACAGCCACTCCGGCACGCCCGCCGGCAGCGGCAGGGCTTCCTGCCCGATCGACAGCGCTTCGGCGCTGTCGGAAAGCACCAGAAGGTGGGCGCCTAGCTCATCGCGCAATTGGCGCAATAACGGCAGCATATCCGCCAGCACGGCGCCGGAAGGCGCCACCGCCAGCACCGGAAAACCGGGATGGACCAGGGCAATCGGGCCGTGCTTGAAGTCCGGCGCGGCATACGGATCGGCCATCACGTAGGCCAATTCTTTTAGCTTTAGCGCCCACTCGAGCGCGCTGGCGTAGTTGTAGCCGCGGCCCAGGATGATGCACTGTGTGTCGGCTGCATGCGCTTCGGCCACGCGCCGGATCTCGGCCTCGCCGGCCAGTGCGGCCTGCATGGCCGCCGGTATCTTGGTCAGGTCGGCCTGGTGCGGCTCGGGCGTGGGCGATAGGGCGGCGGCCAACTGCGCGACGGCCAGCAGTTGGCCGGTATAGGTTTTGGTGGCGGCCACCGCGGTTTCCCGTCCGACCCTAATATCCAGGTTGAACTCCGCGGCGCGTGCCAGCGGCGAGCCCAGGTCGTTGGTAATGGCTAGCGTGGGCGCGCCCTGCCGGCGGCCCTCGGCTAGTACTTCCACCACGTCCGGCGACTGGCCGGATTGGGAGATGCCTACTACCAGCGCGTCGTCCAGGCGCGGCCAGTCGCCATAGCGGGTGAAGAGCGATGGCGCGGCCAGGGCCACCGGCAGTTGATTGAGCGAACCCCAGACGTACTGCGCATACACCCCGGCGTGATCCGACGTGCCGCGCGCCGCCAGGAACACGTAGCGCACGTGCCGCTGTTTGATGGCGCCGGCAATTTGCCGGGCGGTCTCGAATTGCGTTTCGAGCGCCTGCTGCAGGATCGCAGGTTGGTCAAGAATGTCAGCGTGAAGGCCCAAGGATATTCTCCGCTGGTCGAGTCAACTTCCCAAGCCATTTATAGCGCCGCGCCGCCGCGCCTTCTGTCGGATTAGACAGCGCTACCGTGATTCATTCCACCGACAGGCAAACGTCCTACCGGGGCGCGTCTCTACGTTCCCAAGACCAGGTCCAGCCGCATGGCCAAAGGCTCCAGGTGGCGCTGGATGGCGGCCTCCAGGTCCAGGCCGGGATCAGTCAACACTTCATCCCACAACACCTTCAGCACGCGCGTCAGGCGATCTTCCATCAGCCCCCACGAGCGCGTGACCGGAAATGACCGGCCAGTCTTCAGCCCGCGGATGGCCAACTGCCACCACTCGTCGCCAGCGAATGGCTCGCCGGTGAGGGCGTCCAGCCGGGTGGGGAGCAGCCCCACCCGCTGGCCATAAGCGATCTGGGTGCGGCCCTCGGACAGAAAATTCACCAGGTCCAGGGCCGCCTGGGCCTGCTGGGTGTGCTTCCAAATGACCAAATGCGAACCGCCCACAAACGCCGCGCCGGGCGGCAGCGACAGCCCGACCTCGCCCGCCAGCCCGCGCTCGCGCAAGACACTGAACAACCACGAACCGCTGATGGTGGCGGCGGTGCCGGGCTGGGTCAGGAACTGGTCGTCCGGCTGAAGGCCGGTCAGCCGCCGCACCGGCGGCACCAGGTAGCGGCCCAGGGCGAAATAGTCACGCAGGCCGGCGCGCGCCGCCGGCTGGCTGAATAAGGTGCGCTTGCCGTCCGGCGTCACAAAATCGCCGCCGGCCGCCCACACCCAACTGGCCGCGTTGAGCAGGGTGGTGTGTGTCAGCCCGGTGGGCACGGTCCACGGCACCGGCACGCTGCTTTCGGCCAGGCGCCCCAGCACCCGGTCGACCTCGGCGGCGGATTGAAAGCTGGCGCGCGGCTCCAGCCCAGCCGCGGCGAACAGCGGCCGGCGCCAAAACATCAGCCGCGCGCCGGCCAGCCAGGGGATGGCCCAGGTCTGCGCCTGGCCGGCCAGGCGGCCGCCTTGCCAGGCGGAGGCCAGAAACGCGCCCGCCCGGCCCAGCGCGGCAATCTCGGCTTCAGCGAATGGCCTGAGCGCGTTCATGGCCACCAGGTCGCCCAGCCAGGTGCTGCCGATCTCGGAGACGTCCGGCCCATCGCCGTACAGGGCCACTTTCACCAGGTCGCTCCAGGCCGTGTCCCAGGTGAGCAGCCGCGGCCGGACGCGCACGCCATGCTCAGCCCCAAACTGGTTGAGCAGGGGGCGGATGGCGGCCGGGCTGTCGGCCATTAGGGAAAGCTCGAGCTCTTGGGGCATATGCGGATGCGGCGCCAGCGCCGGCGGGTTCAATCGAAACGCTCGGCCAGTATAGCATCGACAGCGCGCCCGAACTTACTCCGTACCCTCTTCCGCTTCCGCGTCCGTCAGCGCCAGGGCTCCCCACAGCGCCGCTTCATAGCCCTCCGGCACCCGCCCGATCAGCCCTGGCCGCAGCACCTCCGCCGCCACCGGCGAGGCCTGGCGCAGCTGGTCGAGGCCGGCGGAAATTGGGTTCAGAAAGGCGCTGCCAGCCCGCGCCACGCCACCGCCAAAAACCACCCGCTCAATGTCGCAGGTCATCACCAGGCTGAGCACTGCCTGGGCCAAGTACCAGCCAGCCTGCTGTGTGACCACGCGCGCAAGTGCATCACCTTCGCTGGCAGCCTGGTAAACCCGCGCCGTTGTCAATGGGCCAGGCGCCTCCAGCAGACTGGGGCTGCAAGATCGGGGCGCCGTGTCCAAACGTGCCCGCGCCTCACGCACGATTGACGGACCAGCCGCCAGCGCTTCCAGGCAGCCGCTCAGGCCGCAAACGCAGCGCGGGCCGCCCGGCTGGACAATGACATGCCCGATCTCGCCGGCCAGGCCGTTTGGGCCGCGGTAAAGCTGCCCGTTCAGGATCAGGCCGGCGGCAATGCCGGTGCCGACGCTGATATAGGCCCAATTCCGGTAGCGCTGTTCGTCCCCAATCGCGTGGGCTCCCAGCGCCGCCGTGCGGGCATCGTTTTCCAGGCGGACCGGCACGCCCAGGCGCTCGGCCAACTCCGGCCCAGCCAGGACACGGCGCCAGCCCAGGTTCACGGCCGCTTCCACCAGTCCGCTGCTGGGCTGGACGCGGCCGGGGATGCCCAGGCCAACGGCCACTACCTCCGCCAGGGTGGCTGGAACGAGAGCCAGGGTCTGCTTCACCGCGGCAGCGATGCCGTCCAGCGTGCGCTCTGGCGAGGTGACATCCGTGGCCTGCTGGAACACGGCCGCGGCCTGGCGGCGGCTGTCCGCTACTAAAACGGCGATCTTGCTGCCGCCGACGTCGACGCCCACTCGCAAGTGTCTGGTCACAAAAACAACTGGCTGTTCAAGGGTGCCTCGATCATAGTTTGCCAGCGTCCATAAATCGTCACGGCGATTACGAGGCAAAGGTTCGTTGAATTTCGATTTCTGTTCAGCGTGGCATAAAATGCCGGC
>JAYTFQ010000628.1:0-3113 GCA_043734225.1 Anaerolineales bacterium
GCGGCCCGGCCCCTACGGGGTCGGGCCGCGTGATCCCATTCGGCCGGCACAGGCAGTTGGATGCTTGATGCGCATTCCCCCGCCGACGAACAAGTTTAATTAGAGCCGGGACGCAGCGCGGCCAATGCTTCCTCCACGCTTGCCCCGCCGTGAATGATGGCCGCCACCGCGCGCGTCATCGCCGCCGGATCTTTGGCCTGGAAGATGTTGCGGCCCATGGCCACCCCGGCCGCGCCGGCTTGCATGGCCTGGTGGACGGTCTCCAACAGGGCACGCTCGCTGCCGGCCTTCACCCCGCCCAGGATGGTGATGGGCACATAGCAGGTCTGCACCACGCGCTGGAAGTCCGCGGCATACGGCAGCTTCAGCCAATCCGCGCCCAACTCGGCGGCCACGCGCGCTGCCAGGGCGGTGCGCTCGGTGGTGTGAAATTCCGGGCCGGAGTCAAAGCCGCCTGGCGCCATCTCGCCCATCACCGGCAGCCCCCAGCGGTGCGCCTCGGTGATGGTCTCGGCCATGTGCCGCAGGCTCATCTCTTCCTGTGGCGTGCCCGGAAAACCGGAGGCCACTACCGCGTCCGCGCCCAGCCGCAGCGCGTCGGCCACGCTGTAGAACTGGCCGGCCGGCGCGCCCGAGCCGATGGTGGTGGTCCCGCCGTCCATGCGCAGGATCAGCCCCACCGGCGCCAAGGCCGCCTCGAAGCGGATGGCCGTGCCATAGCTGGCCAGCACGGCGTCGGCGCCGCCGGCCACCACGGCCGCCAGCGTTTGCGGAATGGATTCCAGCCCCGGCACTGGCCCCTCGGTCAGGCCGTGGTCGATGGCGACGATGAAGGCCCGCCCATCCGGGCGGAAGATGCGGCTGAGGCGGCGAGTGAGCATGCTGGTCCTTTTTACGTGAGTGGAAAGATCGTCTTAACCCGGCCCAAGGCCACGGCCTCGGTGGTGGCGGGCGAGAACTCAAGGCCGACCAGTCCATCGAAGCCGGTCTCGCGCAGCTTGCCGCGCAGGTAGGGGAAGTTGATCTCGCCGGTGCCTGGTTCCTGACGGGTGGGCACATCGGCGATGTGGAACACGTCATACAGCCCGGCGTACTGCTCCAGCCCCCAGGCCAGGTTGCCGCCGTCGCGCTGCTGATGATAGCAGTCGAACACCATGCGCAATTGCGGATGGTTGAAGCGCCGCACCCAGTCGGCCGCCAGCGCGTGGTTGTGCACCAGGATGCCGCCCTGGATGTGGAACTCGTTCAGCGCCTCTACCCACAGCGTCACCCGCGTCTGCTCGGCCAGCTTCAGGATGCGCTCGGTCTGGCGCAGCGTGTTGGCATACTGCGCGGCCGGCGTGACGTTGCGCGACAGCCGCCGCGCCCAGGCCGCCTCGCGGGTCACATCCACCTGATTGGAGAACATATACAGATGCTGCAGGCCGTGTCGCGCTGCCATCTCCAGGCTCTCGGCCCATGAGCGCAGCGTCAATTCATTGTCGCCCGGGTCGGCCAGGCTGCCCATCTGGTCGTCGAAGGCGGCGTTGAAGACGGCGCCCAGCCGGCGGCACTCGGCCGCCAGCTCCGCCACCGGCTCCGGCCGCCAGCCCCAGATATCCACCCGCCGGATGCCCAGCGCCACCATCGGCGCCACGCGTTCCACCAGCGGGCGATCGAGGAACCAGAAATTCAGAAAGCCACAATATTCCATAAGTCGTACTCCATACAGGAAACAAATCGAACCGCGAAGGCCGCGAAGAGCGCTAAGAAAACCGCTAAACGTCCCGTGTGCCAGGCGCCTTTTTAGAGAATGATTGTGACTGCACGGTCGAGTGTCGCGCGGCCGCACCAGCCAATTACGCCTGACACCTTTACTACTTCTGGTTTTCTTTGCGCTCTTCGCGCGCTTTGCGGTTAAAGGTTTAACCTCTGTCTTCCAGCACCGCCTGAATGATCCCGCGATAGCCCTCGGCCGCCTGGCGCAGCGCGGCCAATTCCAGCCGCTCGTCCACCACGTGCGCGTCGCCCTCGGCCGCCGGGCCAAAGCCCACCGTGGGCGTGCCGGCCAGCCCAGCGCTGTAGGCGGCATTGGTGCAGAAGCGATAGGCGCCGAGCTTCGGTGCCAGCGCGGCCGCGCGCAGCCCCGCCAGCGCTGCCTGCACAAACGGATGCGCCTCGGCAAATTCCCAGGCCGGGAAGAACTTCGTCGCCCGCAGCACCGCACCGGTGCAGGCGCTGTGCTCGCCTTCGGCCAACTCGGCGTGGAACTCGGCCGCGTTGCCGGGCCGCAGCGCGCGGATGGCGGCTAGCACGCCGTCCGGCGTTTCGCCCGGCAGCAGCCGGCGGTCGTAGGTCACCCGGCAGCGGCTGGGCGTCACCGAATAGGCCGGGTAGGGATCGGAGATGATATCGGTCAGCGCCAGCAGCGCCGGGCCCATCAGCGGGTGGCTGCCCAGCGGCAGCGCCTCTACCGCCTGGATGATGGGCAGCATGCCGTGCACGGCGTTCACGCCCAACTGCGGCGAGGACGAGTGCGCCGGCCGGCCGATGGTCTCCAGGTGGATCTCCGCTCGGCCGCGACCGGCACGGGCCAGGTTTAGCTCGGTGGACTCGCCGATGACCACGAAGCTGGGCCGCAGGTCGTCCATCACCGCCTTCAGCGCCACGCCTTCCAGCACTTCTTCCATCACGCTGGCGCTCACCGCCACGCGCCCGGCCAGTTTGGCGCGATCCACGCCCGCGGCGGCGTGCACCATGGCCGCCAGCGCGCCCTTCATGTCGGCCGAGCCGCGCCCGTAGAGATAGCCGCCGTCGATCTCGCCGCCAAACGGGTCGCGCGTCCAGGTGGAGCCAGGGGCGATGCCGACCGTGTCGCAGTGCGCGTCCAGCAGCAGGGTGGGGCCGGGGCGGGCGCCGTCGATGACGCCGATGCCGCTGCCGTTCGCATCCACCCAGAAGCGGTCAAAACCCAGGGCGCGCATCTCGGCCAAGACCCGCTGCACCAGCGGGCCTTCTTCGCCGGTATAACTGCGCGTCTGCACTAGCGACTGGGCGAAGCGGGTCAATCGATCTGAGTTGAGCATCGTTTCAGCCTTAAATCGTATCTGCTCAGCCTGTCATATAATGCCGGG
>JAYTFQ010000629.1:0-1843 GCA_043734225.1 Anaerolineales bacterium
TTGAAACGCTCGCGCCGGCCTGGTCGATCACGCCCACGCCTTCGTGCCCCAGGATGCGGCCATCAATCACCGCGGGCACGTCGCCCTTCAGAATATGCAAGTCGGTTCCGCAAATGGTTGTCTTGGTAATCTTGACGATGGCATCCGTGGGCGCCTGGATGACGGGTTTGGGCTTGTCCTCCAGAGCGCGCTTGCCCGGGCCATGATAAACAAGCGCTTTCATCGTCAACTGCGCTTTCTTTTCTGGCCGTGAAGGCTTGAGTAATTCGTCTGGTTCGCTATATGTGATGGGTGGGAATGCTGCGATTGTCATTGGCTTTTTCTCCATCTCCACAGGCCGGCTGGCTGTGTTCGGCAAACACTCGTCGGAGTTGCTGCTTTTAGTATAGCGGCTGCCGTGCGCCAGACATGTGTCAAATGGCGGCTTTCAGGGGGACAAATGTAACTAGCGCCTCCATATTCAGCTCAATGCCCATCACACATCGCCTCTGCTCGCCAGCCGTTCGTTCTCTGTCAGACGTCCGCAAGGGGCGCACCACGACACCCCATTCGGCCGGCATTTCTTGACAGGCAGGCCCTTTCTCTTGCTTCGTGTTCCCGGAATTTCGCCCCCTTGCGGGGTTCGTGGATTCCTCATCCTCTCAGCAGCCGCGCCGCCGCCGTTTTGCCACCCGCCCGCGCCAGGTCCAGCGGGGTCGCCCCCGCGTCGTCGCGCACATCCGTGCGCGCCCCGTGCGCCAGCAGCAGCTTGATCACCTGCGCGTGCCCGCCGGAGGCCGCGCCGTGCAGCGCCGTCCGCCCGCGCGGCCCCACCTCGTCCACCGCCGCGCCCCATTCCAACAGCAGCGCCGCCGTCTCCGGCCGCTCGGCCTTGTCCGCCCGTGTCACATACACCAGCGGCGTGAAACCGTTCGCCCCTGCCCGCGTGGGCGAAGCGCCATGCTCCAGCAGCAGCCGCAGAATGTCCAGGTCCGCCACCGCCTGGAAGATGCCGCTTTCCGTCGCCCGCGCGTCGGCGCCATTCGCCAGCAGCCAGCGCACCAGGTCCATCCGCCCGGTCCGCCCGGCGAACTGAAAAAGCTGCGCGCTGTATTCGGCCACCGGCGCGCCCTGCCGCACCAGCCAATCCGCCAATGCCGCCTGCCCGCCGGCCACCGCGAACGCCAGCAGCGGCGCATAGTAGGTGTTGTCCAGCGGGTCTTCCGCCCGCAGCAGCGCCGGCTCGGCCGCCAGCGCCGCTCCCACCCGCGCCTGCTCGCCCAGGAACGCCGCCCGGAACACATCCAGCCGCGCCCCGGCCGCCCATAGAAATTCCGCCACTGCCGCGCGCCGGTAATAGCGCGCCGCCACATACGGCGTCAATTGCAGCAGGCTCTCGTTGTTGTAGCAGCCGGTGATGTCGATCTCCGCCCCGCGCGCCAGTAGCCACTTCACCGCCGGCAGCTTGCCGCGCCGGGCCGCCTCCCACAGCAGCGTCCGGCCGTGGTTGCCGCGCTTACTCAGGTAATCCGGGTGCGCCTTCAGCAGTGCCCGCAGCGCCGGCAGCTCGCCGCGCGCGCCCAGCGCCAAAATCTTGTCCGGCATTTGCAGTTTCAAGGATCCCGGCGGTATGTCGAACGGCCGCACCCAGCGCTGCGGCACGCTGGCTTCATCTCTGCTCTGGTTCATTTGATTCCTCGCAAATGCTTAACCACAGCCCCCGCCAACAGCGCGGGGACAGGTGATACAACCCACGCCAACGGCGCAGGCGGTGAGCGACTCAAAGAAAGTAAGGCAAGTTGCCATCTGCCCTCACTGGGTCGTCTTAGCCGCGACCGCCTTTTCCCGGCAGACATCGTTCCGA
>JAYTFQ010000630.1:0-6385 GCA_043734225.1 Anaerolineales bacterium
TGCTATCCACGAAAGAGTGTCCCACGACTAGCGCCCGGAGCCAGTCGGAGGGGACATTTCTATTTGGGACAAAGGGGACATTACTACTTGGGGCCAACATCAAGATTTTGTTGAAGATGGTAAGATGCCCGGCATGTCCATTGCCAAACGCGATTTCTCGCACATCAAGAATTTCCCCGGCACCCACGGCAACTCGTTCGATGTTGTGCTGCACGTGGCTGATTTCATCGAGGGATTGCCCGGCCCTTTGTTTGCGCTGGCGCTGCTGCTCCCGGCGCTGTTCGTGGCCCTGCTGCATCGCTCGTGGTGGTTCGGGCTCGGCCTGTGGTTGTTCAATCTTTGCGATTGGGTCCTTTTGGCCTGCCTGCCCCGCTTTGGACGCTCCTATGGCCCGGCCAAGCCGCCCACCACGCTGTTGGCCGTTCTGCGGTTCTTGCCGGCGCTGCTCCCCCTGCCCCTGGCGGCCGCGGCCGAGGCACTGGGCACGCTGCTGGTGGTGTACGCCTTTTGGATCGAGCCGCTTGGCTTGCACCTGACCCACCAACAACTCAGCAGTCCCAAGCTGCGGCCCGGTCCGCCGCTGCGCGTGCTGCATCTGGCCGACCTGCACGCCGAGATCCACCTCACTGCCCGCGAGCAGCGCCTGCGCGCCATGCTGGTCGAGTTGTCGCCAGATGTCATTCTGTTCTCCGGCGATTTCCTAAATCTCTCCTATCTGGATGATCCGCGCGCCCTGGCCGCCGCGCGCACAGTGCTGGCCGAGCTGCACGCGCCGCTGGGCGTGTATGCCGTGTCGGGCAGCCCGGCGGTTGATCTGCCGGCGCTGGTGCCTCAGGTGCTGGCTGGCCTGGATAATATCCGCTGGCTGCAAGATGAAGTTATCAGCCTGCCGCACGCCGGCGGCCAAGTCGATGTGGTCGGCCTGACCTGCACTCACAAACCGTTTGTGGATGGCCCGCGCCTGTGCGAAGTCCTGGCGGCTGCCCATCCCGGTCAGGCAGCCGGCGAGCGCCCGTTCACCATCTTGCTGTATCACACGCCCGACCTGGCGCCGGAGGCGGCCGAGGCCGGCATTGATCTGCAGCTCTCGGGCCACACGCACGGCGGCCAGGTACGCCTGCCGTTGTATGGAGCGCTGTTCGCCGGCTCGCTGTATGGCAAAAGCTTTGAGGCCGGGCGTATCCAGCAGGACAACCTGACCCTATACGTGTCGTGCGGCATTGGGCTGGAAGGCAAAGGCGCGCCGCGCGTCCGGTTTCTGACGCCGCCTGAGATCATCATGTGGGAGCTGCGGGGAGATCGGCCGAGCGCGCAGGTGTAACAAAAAGCCTCCCAATTGGGACGCTCATGTGCTCAGGTCAAAAAAATTTCAAAAACTAAATGCCACGAACGATTTTACTAAAGACATTACCGACAGCCGGCCCCAGTAGGGCCAGGATCACAATCACCACAACGGCGACCAAAACCAGGATCAGGGCATACTCAACCAATCCTTGCCCTTTCTCTCGCGGAAACACAAGCACTGGCGTTCCTTTCAATCTTTCAGACCATTCAAATAAAAAGGATAATAAGTTCTCCTGAGCCTGGTCAGTATAACCAATTTCTTACCAATTGGGGGGACTCAGGTATTATTCTGATGGTCCTGTCTCTTCTTTATGTCCAAATCCGAGCCGGTTGTCAGTCAGCCGCATCCAATTCGCGATGAAGACATAAAAATTCGACTTCGCTACCTCGACTTGCATTTGGCCCACAAACGGAAACTTAGTCACATATAGCACCCAGGCGACCTGCCAGGGCTCACCCGCCGGCACCACCGCCGCCTGGCCCTGCATTTGCACGCCAGCAATGTCCGCCCACGAGCGGGTCTCATTGTGGATGGTGACGGCGACGGTTGGTTTTTGAACGAGGTTCTGGCTGTGGCGGCTTGTGCCGGCCGACAGCCAGTACAGGCGTAATTCATCGTCAGCGGCGAAGAATAAGCTGGCCGCCATCGGGATGCCGCTGGGTCCAAGTGTCGCCAGGCTCAGCGTGGAATGCGCCGCTAGAAACGCGACAATGCGGGCGCGTGTGTCAGCGCTGGCCATCGTGCGCTGGCCCCTTACTCGCTTCCCATGCCCGTCCACTGGAAATACTGGTCGTTGTCAATACCCAGGCGTGCCAATGCCCGGCCCACCGTGGCATTGATCAAATCGTCCACGGTCTGCGGTCGGCCATAAAACGCCGGGGCCGGCGGAAAAATAATCGCGCCCGCGTCCGCCGCGGCCAGCATCAACGTGAGATGGCCCTTGTGCAGCGGCGTCTCGCGCACCATCAGCAACAATGGCCGGCCTTCTTTCAAACAAACGTCGGCCGTGCGCGACATCAGATCATTGGAATACGAGTTGGCCACGGCCGACAGGGTCTTGATCGAGCACGGCGCAATCAGCATGCCCTGGGTGACAAACGACCCAGAGGCGATGCTGGCGCCCACATCGCGATGGTCATGGCGCACCGTCGCCAGTGCCTCCACGTCGCTCACCTTCCAGCTCGTTTCCTGCGCAATGGTCGCCCGCCCGGCCGGGCTGAGCACCAGGTGCGTCTCAATCTCCGCCGCGCGCAGCATCTGCAGCGCGCGGATGCCATAAATGACGCCCGAGGCCCCGGTGATGCCCACCACCAATCGTTTGGCCATTTACTTTGTCCCCCAATGCACCGCCATGGTGCCGAACATCAAGCGCCGAAAGTGCACCTCGCGGAAACCTGCCTGCGCAATGCGCTCGGCCAATTGTTCGGCGGTCAGAAAGTGCTCGGTGGAGTCCGGCAGGTAGGTGTACGCGTCTGAGGCGCCAGCCACCAGCCGGCCCAGCACCGGAATGATGACATGCAGGTGGAAGTTGATAAACGGCCGCAAAAGATTGCGCGGGGGCGGGGTCGTGTCCAGGCACACCAGGCGTCCGCCGGGTTTGAGCACCCGCCGCTGTTCTATCAGTGCGCGTCGCACGTCCGTGACATTGCGCATCAAATAGCCGGATGTCACCGCATCGAATTGCGCGTCCGGCAGCGGTAGGTTGAGCGCGTCCACGCCCAGCCAGCGCACGCGGCCACCGCCGGCCCGCCTGCGGCCCACCCGCATCATCTCCAGCGTGAAGTCACCGCCCACCGCCGTCAGCGCCGGGTCGCGGCCCAACCCTTCCAGCGCCAGGTCCCCGGTGCCGGTTCCCAGGTCCAACAACCGGCCCCCGGGCGGCACTTGCGCCAGGTCCATCACCAGCCGGCGCCAGTGCACATCCTGGCCGCCGGTCATCAGCCGGTTCATCAGGTCGTAGCGGCCGGCAATGCGGCCGAACATGCCCTGCACATAGCGCGCGCGCTCGGCGCCGGTCAGTTGCGTCATGCCACTTTGTCCCGCATCTGGCCGCTCATTGGGCGAACTCCCACGGGCACAGCCAGCGTTCCAGCCCATCGACGGCAAAGTACAGGCCCAGGCCCAGCAAGGCCATGGCCACAATACCGGCATACATCGCCGGGTAATCCAGCAAGGTGCTGCCCTCCAGGAAAATATAGTAACCCAGGCCTTGCTGGGTCGCGTACAATTCGGCCACATACAGCACAGCCACCGCCGTGCCCACCGACACGCGCAGCGCCGTCAGCACCGCCGGCAGACTGGCCGGAAAATAGACGTACAAGAACAGCGCTCGGCGGCCGGCGCCCAGCGAGCGCACCGATTGCAGCAGTTCGGCCCGCAGGCCGGCCGCCGCGTCGCGCACCAGCACCAGGATTTGAAAGAATAAGATCAAGGTAATGACCACGATTTTTCCGGCATC
Source organism: Anaerolineales bacterium (assembly GCA_043734225.1). Classification (GTDB taxonomy): domain Bacteria; phylum Chloroflexota; class Anaerolineae; order Anaerolineales; family UBA6663; genus JAYTFQ01. The sequence goes on from JAYTFQ010000630.1 coordinate 3,804, forward strand.
GCCCACGCCAAAGAACAACACTACCACCGGCACCAGCACCACTTTGGGCACCGGATAAGTCAGGTAGACCAGCGGCGACAGCAGCCGGTTTAGCCCATGGCTTTGGCCCATCACCAGGCCAGCCGGCACGGCCAACGCCACCGCCAAAGCCATGCTGGCCAGCACGCGCCACAAACTGACCAGAAAATCCTGGCCCAGCCGGCCCGGCATTTCGCGAAAGAACACGGGAAAGACTTCCAGCGGACCGGGCAGGATATTGGTGGCCGAGCGATACGGCAGCACGCCCGACCCGACCACCCAACTCACCGCCTGCCAGGCCGCCAGAAGAAACAGCGTGCCCAGCAGCAAGTCGCGCCGGCGCATCAGCCTGCCACGCGGGCGCCCTGCTCAACACCGGCCCCCATACGCTCACGCAGTTGGTCGCACATCGCGTGATAGTCCGCGCTGCCGCGATACGCGGCCTGGCCGGCGCTCGGATTGTCGATCCACTCCATGCCGCGCCCTGGACCTTGGCCGTGGCCGTTGCCAAACAGCAAGATTTTAGGGCCCAGAATGGCGGCCTCTTCGATCGAGTGCGTGACCACCACCGTGGTCAGTTTCTGCTCAGCCCGCAGCTCCAAGGCCAGGTTTTGCAGGCTCTCGCGTGTGGGCGCGTCCAGCGAAGCAAACGGCTCGTCCATCAACAGCAGGTCCGGCTCCAGGGCCAGCGTGCGCGCGATGGCAGCGCGCTGCCGCTGCCCGCCCGAAAGCTGACCCGGATACTGCCGGCGCACGGTCGTCAGGCCCAGGCGGGCCAGCCAATACTCCGTCCGCTCGCGCGCGTTGCGCGCCGAAACACTGGCTGGGGCATGTTTGCCGTCCGGGCCATAAAAGCCCTGAATGCGCAGACCCAGGCTCACGTTTTGCTCGCAGGTGGCCCAGGGCAACAGCCCAAAATCTTGCAGCACCAGGCCAGTGCGCGGGCGCGGCCGGCGAATGACCTCCCCATCAATGCGCACCTCGCCCGCGCTGGGCGGCCGTAAACCCGCCAGCAAATTGAGCAGCGTCGATTTGCCAAAGCCCGACGGCCCCAGAACGGCCCAGGCCTCGCCTCGCTCCACTTCCCAGCTGAAATCTGAAAAGATTGGCCGGCCGCCGGGATAAGCGAATGAGAGTGAGCGTACGGAGATCATAGTCGCACGAAAGACGACGGACGGAAGACTCACGTGGCCGGCAGGCTTGCGGCTCTGCCGGCCACGCACAAGTGACGATTACTTGGGCAAGAAGGCAGCGCTGACCGAGCTAGCGTAGCTCACGTCCGCGCTCAGCAAGCCCTTCTGCTTGGCCCAGTCATTAACGTCTTTGAATTGGGCCTCGCTGGGCACGGAGGCGGTGGGGAAATCCGGCAGCTTATAAGTGGCCATCAGCGCCGGGGCCAGCAGATGGTTGGTGGTCAGCACATCATTCCACTTGGTCTTGTCGGCATTAATGTCCGCCACGCCTTTTTCCCAGGCGGCCAGGAAGCCCTTTACGGTGTCCGGATTCTGGCTGGCAAAGGCGGCCGTAAACGACAGCAGGCTATTGCCATACTGTGGATGCGCCGCGTCAGAAGTGACCACCGTGGCGCCGGCCGCGATGGCCGCTGCCGCCGCGGGATCGGGGATGGTCGCTGCCTTGACCGTTCCGCCGCTCAGGGCTGCCAGCCGGTCCGTAATCTTTGGCACCGCCACGGTTTTGATATCGACCGCCGTGAGCCCCTCGGCCTGCAGCAGCCGGTCGGTGATGTAGGCAATCACGGTCCCATCCGAAATTGCAATCGGCACGCCCTTCAAACCATTGACGCCGGTGATGCCCGAGCCCTTCCCGGCCAGGATGAAATACTGTGGGAAAGTGGCCGTAGCCGCGCGGGCGAAGCGCACCACGGTCAGCGTGGTCTTGACCTTGTTGTAAAAAAGTGTCGACACCAGGTCATTGATCATGGCGTCGGCCTGCCCAGCCTGCATTAACTGGTCGCGCTCGGCGGCTGAGGCCACCGGCACCACCTGCACCTTGATATTCTGGGCGGCAAAGTAGCCCTGCGCGATGGCCACATACATCGGCAGCGAGTCCAGGATGGGCAGCATCGCCACCCGCACGGTCACGGCTCCGGTCGCCCCAGTCGTCGGGTTGGGCTGGGGCGTCGTCGGCGCGACGGTCGGGGCCACGGCGCCGGTGGCGCAAGCGGTTAGAGCCAGGGCCAGCCCCAACAGCAGGCCGGCACGCAGATTTGCTTTCTTGATCATAGGGTCGCGCGTCTCCTTCCAGGCGGGGTGGCCCCGCCTGGCTACTAAATTTTTAAAGCCAGGTGCAGAATTACATCGCCAATCAGGCCCAGCAAGAACAACAGGCCAAAGCGGCGGTTATGCCAGAAGGCGAACCCCACAAACCATAGCGGCCAGCGTCCGGCTGGGTAAGTCGCGGGCGCTTCGGCCGGCTTGGGCCGGCGATAAACCTGAGCCGCCATCCAAAAGGTCGGCAGGGCGAACAGCGCCACCAGCATCAGCGGCGTAAAGAACCGGATCACCACCAGGTAGATGACAAACAGATATTGCAGCACCATCATC
>JAYTFQ010000631.1:0-9101 GCA_043734225.1 Anaerolineales bacterium
TGCTCCACACGTTGCGGCCGATGGTGGCGCCGCGCGCGCCGGTCTGGCGCACCGCCGCCATCATCTCCAGCGCCAGCAGCAGGGTCTGCGTCTGCGGCCCGCCGGCGCACACCACCGGCACCGGGCAATCTTCCACGATCTGGGTGTAGGCGGCCTGGTCGCCGCAGTAGGGCACCTTGATCACATCGGCGCCGGCCTCCATGCCGCAATGCACCGCCCAGGCAATGTCCTCAGGGGTGTACGACACCTTGGGCGTCGGGCCGCTGAAGTCGCGCGGGTACACGTGGCAGATGACCGGCATTTCAAAGCGGGCCGCCTGGCGCACGGCGTCCGCCACCAGCTTCAGGTGCGCGCCTTCGGTCGGCCCACGCAAAAAGACCGAGATGGCGAATGCATCCGCGCCCAGCCGCATGGCGTCTTCCGGCTCGGCAAAAGCCGCCGTGGCGCTGTCGTCGGCGCGGGCGGCCATGCTCTGGATAATGAGCGGCACCTTTCCGGCATACGGCGCCCACGCGGCCATGGCCACGCCCTTGTGCATCGTCACCGCATCCGGCTGGGCGGCCACCAGCGCCGCCAGCGTCGGCCCAATGCGCCGGATGCCGTCGGGCAGGCCGTCTTCATAGCCGATGAAATGATCGATGGCCACCGAGCAGAATTTGCCCGACGGGTGGCCGAACAGCCGGTTCCAGCGAATCAGTTTGCCAATGTTCATGAGGTCCCCAGGCGCTCGCGCCAGGCGCGAATCATCTTAGTGTGCAGGCTGTAGTGGCCGTACGTTTCCATCCGTAGCCGATGCCGGAAGGGCGTGTCGCTGGCGAAGGGCTCGGCCGGCACGCCGGACAGATAGTCCAACAGCCGCTGGTGGGTGCTGGCCCGCTGCGCCTGCGCCTCGGCCAGCGACAGGCCGCGCTTCTGTTCCGTGATCAACGCGTTGAAGGCGTCGAGCCCGCCGTACTGTGTTGAGTAGCGCGGCGGCCGGCCGCCGGCCAGGATCAGCGGCAGATACTTCAGCGCTTCTTCTTCCCAGGTGGTCACGTGCGCCAGCAGGTCTTTCACCGACCAATCGCCCACCACGCCCGGCTCCGCCAGCCGCGCCTCGGGCAGGCCGGCATACGCCGCCTCCAACGCCGCCCAGCCCTGGTCAACTTTTTTAAGAAACTGGTGTTTGTCCATACGGCCTCATCGCCTAACGCCAGCGCGAGTGACCATTATAGGGCAGCCTGGTGGCGGCAACATTCAACGTGATCGTGGAAATCGGCTGTTTGACAACCATCCTTCCTCCGCCTAGACTGCGCCTCATTCGTCAACGGCGCGCCGCCGCGCCTGGAGCCAGCGCCATGCCCACCGACATCCGCGAACAGATCGAACGCCGCCGCCAGCGCGCCCTGGAAGAAATCACAAGCGTCGTCAACCAGGGCGCTAACCCGGTTTTTAGCACCTTTGCGGTCACTTCCCAATCTGGGCAAACTTACCAGGTGGAGGTGCGCTCGCTCAAGGAATTGCACAACAGCTGCACCTGCGCCGACTACCGGTCCAACCTGATCGGCACGTGCAAACACATCGAGGGCGTGCTGCTGTTCTTGCGCGCCAAGCACGGCCAGCGCCTGGATGAGCTGGCCAGCCAGCGCGCGGCCGGCGTGCAAATCTACCTGCACTTCGGCCTGGAAGTAACGGTGCGGGTGGAGTTGCCCCTGCCTCGCGTGGCGGCCGTGCGGTCCGTGCTCACCCGCTACTTCGGCCCGGACGGGGTGCTGGTGGGCTCGCCGCTGGAGGAGCTGCCGCGCCTTTTCAGCGCCGTGCAGTCTCTCAGTTCGCGCGAGCAGAAATATGTGCGCGTGGCTGGGGCGGTGCGCGAACACCTGGAGCTGCTGCAAGACCGCCAGGCGGTGGAACAGCAAAAACAGTGGTTTGCCCAGCAGGTGCAGGCCGGCCACCGCTCCCTGAGCGTCTTGGCCACCCGGCTGTATCCATATCAGGAGCAGGGCGCCCTGCACCTGGCCTTTGGCCAGCGGGCCATGCTGGCCGACGATATGGGCCTGGGCAAGACCGTGCAGGCCATCGCTGCCGCGGCGCTGCTCAAGGAGCTGCGCGGCCTGGAGCGCGTTTTGGTCGTCACGCCCGCCTCACTCAAGCAGCAGTGGGCGCGCGAGATCCAGCGCTTTAGCTCACTCACCGCCACCGTCGTCAACGGCGGCCTGCAAGCCCGGCGCCAGGCCTACCGTGAAAACAGCTTCTTCACCATCGTGAACTACGAGCTGGTGCGGCGTGACGAGAGCGAGCTGCGGCAGTTGCGCCCCAACCTGATCATCCTGGACGAGGCCCAGCGCATTAAGAATTGGCGCAGCAAGACCGCCCAGGCCGTCAAGCGCCTTCAAAGTCGCTATGCCTTCGTGCTCACCGGCACGCCCTTGGAAAACCGGCTGGACGAGCTCTATTCCATTTTTCAATTTATCGACCCGCGCATCCTGGGCCCCTTGTGGCACTTCAACGACCGCTTCTACGATTTAGACCGGCGCGACGACGGCTCGTACAAAGTGATTGGCTACAAAAATTTTGGCGAGCTGCGCGCCACGGTGGCGCCCTATTCGCTGCGCCGCACTCGCGACGAGGTCTTGAAAGATTTGCCCGAGCGTACCGACAACAATTACTTCGTCGAGATGACCGAGCCGCAGTGGCAGGCCTACGATGGCTTTCGCGATACCGTCGCGCGCCTGGTGGCCGTTGCCCGGCGCCGGCCGCTGACGCCGAAAGAGCACCAAATCTTGTTAATGTCATTGATGAAGATGCGCATTATCTGCGACGCGCTGGCCCTGCACGACAAGGAAATCCCGGCCAAGGACCGGGAGAAGACCGCTCCCAAACTGCGCGAGCTGGAGCACGTGCTGGCCGAGGAAGTCTCCGACAACGGCCGCAAGGCGATTGTCTTCAGCCAATGGGCGGGCATGCTGGCGCTGACCGCTCCGGTGCTGAAACGGGCCGGTCTGGGCTACGTGACGCTGACCGGCGCGGTGCCGTCGGCCAAACGCGGCGCGCTGATCGAGCGCTTTTTCGAGGACCCCGACTGCCGTGTGTTTCTGTCCACGGACGCGGGCGGCGTGGGGCTGAACCTGCAGGCGGCCAGTTTGGTGGTCAACCTCGATCTGCCCTGGAACCCGGCGGTGCTGGAGCAGCGCATCGGCCGCGCCCACCGGCATGGCCAGCTCAATTCGGTGCACGTGGTCAATCTCATCGCTCAAGGCACGCTCGAGGAGCGCATGCTGGATACGCTGGCCGCCAAACGCAACGTCTTCGCGGGCGTGTTCGGCACCGAAGAAGCGCCAGAAAAGATGAGCTTCCACGATGCTGGGCAGGGCCTGCTCAAGCGCCTGGACGCTTTGCTCGGCCAGCCGGCGCGCCCGCCAGTGATCGAGCTGGCGCCCGCCGCCGCCCAGGCCCTGGCCGCGCCCGTGCTGGCGCTAAACTCGGCGCCCGCTGTCACGCCGGCGGCTGCCCCACATGTGCCGCCGGCGCCCACGCTCAAAGGTTTCGCCGACGTGTTGCTGGCGCGCTTCGCGGCCCGCATCTTGCTGGTGCGCAAGGCGCCGGCGGGTGAGGGCGTGCTGGTCGTCGTGGACCAGGGGCCGGCCGCGCTGCGGGCCGCGCTGCAAGCGGCGGCCAACGAATACTTTGTCTCGAATGTGCCGGAGCTGCACCTGATGGAGCCGGAGGGCTATCGAGCTTTGAGCGCGCTGCTGCCCGCTGGCCCGGCCGCGCCTGACGACGAACCCTATCGCGCGCCGGCTCTGCCCGCGCCTGTCCGAGACAGTGGCCGGGCTGAAATGCAGCCCCGGCTGCACAAGGCCGGCCGCGGGTTGGATTTCGCGGGCCGGCGCCTGGCCCTGGCGGAGGTGCTGCTGCGCGGCGGTTTCCCGGATGAAATGCTGCGTCCCATCCGTGAGGCCTTGGGCTGGGCGCTGACCTCCCTGCTGGCGTTGCAGCAAGAACGCGACCCCAGCGCTGATTTGCCCGCGCCGCGGCTGATCCAGGCCCAACTGGTTGATCCTGGCCTGCTGCCTGACGAACTGGCCGGCCGGCTGGCGCGGGTGCGCGAACTGACCGAGCCGCCGGTCGAGCCAGAAGCGGTCCCGCCGTTGACCGAGAAAGCCGGCGAAGGCCTGGCTGGCGCGCTGCGCGAGCTGATTGAAATTGGGCGGGGCCGAATCGTGGCCGCCGGCCTGTAAGGCAGTAACAAGCAAAGCCTCCCAGGACCAAATGTCCGCCACCCTCCTCCTCGCTCCCGCCGCGCAAGGCAAAACCGAGCAGGCTCTGCGCCGCATTGCCGCCGCGCACGCCGATAGCCCGCTGCGCCCCATCGTCGCCCTGCTGCCCAGCCGCGCACAGGTGGAAGCCTTTCGCGCCCGGCTGGCCGCCCAGGATCAGGCGCTGGGTGTGCGCCTGTTCACCTTTTACGATCTATATGCCGAGCTGCTGTCCCAGACCGGCCGCTTGCTGCCCAAACTGGAGGGCGCGCTGCAAACGGACCTGCTGCGGCGGCTGACGGCCGCGTTGGCCGGCCAGGGCCGCCTGGCTTACTTCGCCCCCCTGCTGGATAAGCCCGGCTTTCCGGCCACACTGCGTGAAACCATCGAAGTGCTCAAGCGCGCCCGCCTGGCGCCGGAAGATTTTTCGGCGGCGGTGGCCGCCTGCCTGGAACCGCGGCGCGCCAGCCTGGGCCCGCGGCTGGAAGCGCTGGCCGCCATTTACACCGCCTATCAGGCCTGGCTGCTGGAGAAAAAGTGGGCCGACCCCGAAGGGTCAGGCTGGTTGGGCGCGCTGACCCTGGCAGATCATCCGGCGCTGGCCAGCGATTGGCGTCTGCTGCTGGTGGATGGTTTTGACGAGTTCAATCCCACCCAGTTGGCCGTGCTGGCGCTGCTGGCCGGGCGTGTCCAAGAAACGCTGATCACGCTGACCGGCACGACGCGCCCGCGGCTGGCGCAGAGGCGCTACCAGCGTGCGGCCGAGCAATTGGCGAGCGCTTTGCCTCGCCTGGCTGTCGAGCGCCTGGCGCCGCGGGCGGCGGCCCCGGCCGAGCTGCTTTTCGTGGAAGCGAATTTATTTGAGCCCGTTGTTCCGTATGACCAGCCAACCACCCACGTCACCTTTCTCGAAGCCCAAACCCGCGCCGTCGAGGTGCGCGCCGCGCTGCGCTGGCTCAAGCAGCGCCTGGTCGAAGATCATTTGCTGCCCGGCGAAGTCGCCGTGTTGGCGCGCGCGCTGGAACCCTACCGGCCCTTCATTGAAGAGACCGCGCGTGAGTTTGGACTGCCGCTGCAGGTGGTGGGCGGCGCGCCGCTGTCGGAAAATCCGGCCGTCAGCGCCCTGCTCAGCGTCTTGGCCTTGCCGGCCAGCCGCCCCGCCTGGCGCCCGCGCGAGGTAGTGGCCGCGCTCCGCAGCCCGTATTTTGAGTGGGCCGCGGCGGGCGTCGACGCGGCGCAAGCCGCCGCCCTGGATGCCCTCTCGCGCCAGGCGCACATCCTGGGCGGTCTTGAGCAATGGCGCGAGGCGCTGGCCCTGTCGGCGGCCGTTGCGGCCGAGCCGCTGGACGACGAGCCGGAGCCCAGCCCACCCCCGGCGCGCGGCGCGGCTGCCGCGGCAGGCGTGGCCCTAGAAACGCTGGCCGCTCGCCTGACCCCGCCGGCCCGGGCGCCGCTGGCCGGCTTTATCCGCTTTGTTGAAGATCTGGTCGGCGACGATGCCAGCCGGCCGGCGGGGCACTTTGGCGGCGAGGACGAAACGCCGAACACGTTGAACGTCGTCAAGCGCGCCCTGGCCGAGCCCGCCACACGGGCGCGCGATCTGGCCGCGTTGCGCGCCTTCAAGTTGGTGCTGAGCGGGCTGGCGCTCACGGCCGCCGTGCTGGACGACGGCCGGGATTGGGATTACCCCACCTTCGCCGGCGTGCTGCGCGAGGCGGTGTCGGCGGCCAGCTACCAGCCGGCGGCCAGCGACCAACCGGCTGGCCAATCCGGCGCGGGGATGCTGGTGGCCTCTATCCTGGATGCGCGCGGACTGTCGTTCCGCGCTGTGGCGCTGCTCGGGTTGGCGGAAGGCGAGTTCCCCCAGGCGCAGCGCGAGATGCCGCTGCTGCGCGAGGCCGACCGGGTTGCATTGACGGATCGCGGGGCGGCGCTGGAGCCGCACCTGCGCGGCGACGAGATCACGCTGTTCTATGAGGCCGTCACCCGCGCCCGCGAACAGTTGCTTGTCTGCCGCCCCTACCTGGCCGACGATGGCCAGGCCTGGGAGCCTTCCACCTATTGGCGGCAACTGCACCGCCTGCTGGGCCAGCCCCAGCCGCTGCGCGTTCGGCCGGAAGATCGGGTGGCCGGCCCGGCGGTGGCCTCGGCGGCGGAGTGGATCGAGCAGGGCTATGACCCGCCGGCCATCGCGCCCGGTCTGGCTGTGTTCCAGGCGCGCCAGGCCGCGCGGGCCGCCGGCCCGTTCGAGGGCGAGTTGCCGCAGTTGGCGGCGGCGCTGGCCGCCCGTTACCCGCCCGAGCAAAGCTGGAGCGCCAGCCGGCTGGAGGCCTATGGCGCCTGTGGCTTCTTCTATTACGTGGCGCACGCGCTAAAGCTGGAGCCGCGCGCCGAGCCAGAGGCCGGCTATGACGCCCGCATGCTGGGCAGCATGTATCACGCCATTCTGGAGAAGCTTTTCACCCTGGCCCGAAATCCCAGCGATGCGGATGAGCTGCAAGGCTCGCTGCCGGGCATCGCCCAGTCCGTGTTCGCCACCGCGCCGGCCGACTATGGCTTCCGTCCGACCGCGCTGTGGCAACAGCAGCAGACCGAGTTGCTGCGCGTTATCCAGGACACAGTGACCGAGCTGGTGATTGTCTCGGACGGCTGGACGCCGCGCTATTTGGAGCAGCGCTTTGGCTTTGGCGCCGCGCCGCTGGTGCTCGACACCCCCAACGGCCCGCTGCGCCTGCACGGCTTTATCGACCGCATCGATGTGAATGCCGCCGGCCAACTGCGCCTGATCGACTACAAGGCCAGCAGCGCGCCGATTGCCGCTGGCGATTTGCAAGACGGCCACCGGCTGCAACTGCCTCTGTACGCGTTAGGCGCGCGCGACGCCCTTCAATTGGGCGAGGTGGCCGAGGGCTTCTATTGGCACATCGGGTCGGCGCGCCCCAGCAGCCTGAAGCTGGAGAAGTTTGAGGGCGGCGTGGCCGGCGCGCTGGAGACGGCCCAGGCGCACCTGGCCGCCCACGTGGCCGGCATCCTCGCCGGGCAGTTTCAGCCTCGGCCGCCGGCCAAAGGCTGCCCCAGTTATTGCCCCGCCAGCGGTTTCTGCTGGCGCTACACCCCGAGCAAATTCTGATGTCGATTCTCACGCGCCTCGACCTGAAAGGCGAGCAGCAGACCGCCGCCGAGAATTTGCAGACGCACCTGGCGGTGACCGCCGGCGCCGGCGCGGGCAAGACCCGCGCGCTGGTGGGGCGCTATCTGCATTGGGTGGAAACCGGCGTGCCGGTGCGCTCGCTGATCGCCATCACCTTCACCGAGAAGGCAGCGCGCGAGATGCGCGCGCGCATCCGGCAGCAGATAGAAGACTGGCTGGCGGCGCCGGACAGTCGCCAGCCAACAACGCCTGGCACTCAAGAGCCGCCGGCGCCGGGCAGTCACCGGCCGGCCATGCCTGGCAGTCAAGAGCCGGCGGCGCCGGATAGCCACCAGCCAGCCATGCCCAGCAGTCAAGCGCCGGCCGAGCCGTGGCAAGCGGCGTATGTCGAGCTGGACTCGGCCCCCATCGGCACCATCCACGGGCTGTGCGCCGATCTGCTGCGGCTGTACCCGGCCGAGGCCGGCGTGGACCCGCGCTTTGGCGTCATTGAAGAAGGCCGCGCCGCCATGCTGCGCGCCCAGGCCATCGAGTCGGCGCTGGCCTGGGCCGCCACCGACGCGGGCGCGGCCGCGCTCTTCGCAGACTTCAAGGAGAACGAGCTGCGCCGCATGCTGGCGACGCTGGTGAACCAGCGATTGGAGGCGGCGCCGGCCTTGCGCCAGCCCAACCCGCTGGCGGCATGGGAGGCCGCCCTGCGCCAGTGGCTGGCGCGGGTGTTCGACCGGCCGGAGTGGCAGGATCCCCTGGACACGCTGGCCGAACTAAGCAGCCCCAAGAGCGATGACCGGCTGGAGTTGGCGCGCAGCGCGGTGCTGGCCGCTTGGGCGGATGTACAGCAGGCCCGCGCCGCCGGCTATTGGGATGGGCTGCTGGCCGCCGCTGCCGCGCTGCGCGGCGCCACCTCCATCCAGGGCCAGCAAAAAAACTGGCCGCCCGGCGCGCTGGAGACGGCGCGCGACGCCATGCGCGCCCTGCGCGAGCACTACGACGAGAACCTGAAGCCGCTGCTGGCCAAAGACGGCGCCCGCTGGTCGCTGGACCAGGCCGCCGCCGAGCGCCTGCCGGCCGTGGCTGCGCTGTTCGAGCGCGCGCTGGCCGAGTATGAGGCGCTGAAGGCAGCGGCGTTGGGCCTGGACTTTGACGACCTGGAGGGCAAGGCGGCGCAGTTGCTGGGCGCCGGCCTGGCCCCGGGCGCCGCAGAGCGGCCGCGCGCCCTGCTGGTGGATGAGTTTCAAGACACCAACGCCCGCCAGCGGCAAATTGTGTATGCGCTGGCCGGCCTAGCCGGGGCGGAAAGCCCGCCCGGCCCCATCGCCAACCTGTTCATCGTCGGCGATGCCAAGCAAAGCATCTATGGCTTTCGCGGCGCGGATGTCACGGTTTTTCGCGGCATCCAGGCCGACCTGCGGCAATGGGGCGGGCAGCCTATTGAAATTGGCCTGACCTTTCGCGCCCACGCGCCGCTGCTGGCTGTCAGCGCGCGGCTGCTCAAGCCGCTGATGGGCGAAGCCGACGACCCCAGCCGGCCGTATCACGTGCCCTTCGCCCCGCTCACCGCCTTCCGGCCGGCGCCGCGCCCCGGCGTGGCCGCGCCGTTTGTGGAATTTCAGATCGGCCGGGGCGACGCGGTGGAAGGCCGGCAGGCCGCCGCGGCAGCGCTGGCCGCCCGCCTGCGCCAACTGCACACTGGCGAAGGCTTCGCCTGGGAA
>JAYTFQ010000632.1:0-2418 GCA_043734225.1 Anaerolineales bacterium
GTAGGCACTAAACTGAGCGCCGAAGCGGTGTTCGCAAACCCGACGGCGTTTTCGGCCGCGACCCTTCCGCCATACTGGTTTGCGCGGGCTTCCTGGTAATGAGCGGCAATGCCAGCGCCGGCAGCAGCAGCATCGCCACTACCGGCAGCGCGCCGCTGAACGATCCGGTGATGTCCTTGACTTCCGCGCCCAGCATGGGTCCCGCGATGCCCGCCACACCCCATGCCGTGAGGATGGCGCCGTAGTTGGCGCCCATGTGTCGGGTGCCGAAATAGTCGGCGTTGAACGACGGCATGGTGCCGAAGCCACCGCCGTAGCAAAGCAGTACAGCGGCATAGGCCAGCGCCACCGCGGCCGGCGCGTGCAGATGGCCCAGCAGCAGGAACACGACGACCTGAATGGCGAAGATCAAGAAATAAACGCGGTTGCGGCCGATGCGATCGGACACGGCGCCCCAGAAGAAGCGCCCCAGCGCATTGAACAGGCTCACTCCGCCATAAGCCGCGGCCACCACTTGCGGCGCCTCCCCGGTCAATTCCTGCATGATCGGCAGCGCGTTGCTGATGACCAGTATGCCCGCCGTCACGTTGAGGAACAGCATCAGCCAGAGCAGATAGAACTGCGGCGTATGCAGCATCTCGCGCGGGCTGTACGAGCGGCCTTCAGGGGCCGCGGCGAGTCGTGCTCTGGCGCGCGGTGGATCGGTCAGAAACCAGGCGCAGGCCGCGCCGAGCAGCAGGAACGCGACGCCCGAGACCGCGAACACATGCATCACGGCGGCGACCTGCCCCGGCGTCAACAGGACCAGGTTGACGTCGATGGCCGATGAATGGCCCTGGGCCGCGGCCCTGGCGTAAGCCGCGGCCGCCGTTGCGGCGGCGCTGAAAGACGGCACGCTTTTCACGATGAGGTTATAGAACAGCGCGCCCAGGCCAAAGCCCATGACGACCATGCCGCCGCCCAGGCCGCGCTTGTCGGGAAACCATTTGGTGACCACCGCGACCGGCGTGATATAGCCCATCCCGACGCCGAAGCCGCCAACGATGCCGTAGGTCAAATACATCCACCAGGCGCCGAACTCCGCGGTGCCAAGCCCGGCCAGCAGGTTACCGCCGCCCCACAATGCGACGCCGGTCAAGGCCACCACGCGAGGCCCCACCCGGTCTTGCCAGCGGCCGCCTACCAGTGCGCCCAGCCCGAGCGAAAAAATCGCCAGCGCGAAGGTCCATGTGGTGGTTGCATTGGACCAGCCGAAGCTGGCGATCAGCGGTTGGGTAAACAGGCTCCAGGAATAGATGGTGCCGAGCGTCATCATCACGCCCATCCCGGCCGCGGCTATCATCCAGCGATTTTTCATCTGTGGCTACTCCAGTTGCTTGCCGGTCGCGACGTTCGTAACGGCTCCACGCAAGGTTCAATACCCCTGCCTTGATGGATCGCCGGGCTGAGCAGCGTGCCGAGGCCGGGAGCCTTGAGCTTAGGTCGACCCGCAAAAACTCGGCAGCGGCGATTCATTTTTCGCGTAAGACGTGCCCACATTTTGCTCGGTCACCGAACTGCCGCAAATGGCACTCATGGATTAGTCCATGGGATGACCGGCGACGGCCAATCGCCCGCTTTTATCAGTGAAGACGCAATGGCGCGACAAAGTCCGCCAACTCGGTAGGCTGCAATCGTTGTTTTGGATTGCACCATTTGGGCAGCCCACATAAAGGCAATCTTTGCAGCCGATTGCACTCTACGTTCGCTCATCGAAGTCAATGGATCATCAGCGGCGCGGCCAATGCAGTGAACACCGCCGCATTTAGCAGCAGCGGCCCCAGCACCGCGCCGGCGATGCCGGTGGTGCAGACGAACACGGCTGCGAGCAACGGGCCGGCGCCAAGCAGCTTGGCGATCTCCACTGGGACCGGAGTGGGAGTGGACTTGACGCTGATGGCCGCCACCGCCCCGGCCGATAGCTGCATGAGCTTAGCGAGAATCACTGCCCGACGAGGGTGGAAGCCGACCCTGCGACAAGACCCGCCAAGGCTGGAATACGGTATCGGATCAGCGTTTGGCCAAGCGGCTCAGGGCATAGCACCCGACGGTCAGGACGATGCTACACAAGGTGATCATGTGGTTCATGCAAACCGTCCTCGCGCAGCGCTGAGAGCGCCTGGAAAACCCGCCCGGTCACCGCGATCCGACGACGAAACTACCGCCAAGTGCCAGCAGCAAAGCCGGCCCGTGGCTGAGCGGCACGCCGCCAAAGTCCATCGCGCCGACGGCGATGGGGATAATAAAAAACCCAGATGCCTGGTAAGGAGCCCCGCCCCACGCTCCAGAAAGCGCAGCGGAATGGCCCCGCTCATCAGCCGCACAAACTGGAGTACCATACCGATCACGTCGCCCGGCGCCGCAACCCCTGAGAGCTTG
>JAYTFQ010000633.1:0-10691 GCA_043734225.1 Anaerolineales bacterium
GTCGTCATGGATGACGCGCCGCGTGCGCTGATCGAGCACCAGGCTTTCGGTCAGGCGCTGGCGCTGCAGGACCACCAGGCGGCGAGCCAATTCACCGCTGGCCAGCGTATCAATCAGCCGCTCGCCGCCGGCACGCGCGATGTCGATCTCTTCCTGTGTATAGAGGCCGCCGCCAAGTTTGTCACCCAGGAGCAGCAGGCCAATCAGCCCATCGCCAGAGGCGGGCCGTTGCTCGCTGCGCAGGGCTACCGCCCAATGGATGTTAGGCGCGTCCGACAGCTCCACTGCCATAAAGGCGCTGCGATCCAGTGCAGGCTGGATCGTGGCGGCGGCCTGCGCGATAACCCCATCCAGACCGGCCGCGAGCTGCCCCGCGCCAGGCTCGGCGCTGGAACGATAGACCAGTGGCGGCCCGGCCAGCGAGGCCGAGGGGCCGAGCGCAACCAAATAGGCCAGGCGCGCATCGAGCACATCGCGACATAGGGCGCGGAAGGTGGTATCGACGATAGCGGCATCGGGTGCGGGCGCTGCGCCGGCGGAGCCGGGGCGGGCCTGGGCTTGCTCCAGCAATAGGTCATAAAGGCGCTGGATGGCGACGAACGGGCGCAACTGGGCCATATAGCGGTCGCGCTCGGCATACGAGCGCCAACTGAACAGGGCGTAGAACACACTGAGCAGGCCAGTGCTGAGCAGCACGATGTAAGTGGGGCGCAGGTGCAGGGTTAGGCTCCAGCCGGCCACCAGCCCGTAGCCGGCGGCCAGCACCAGAGCATTGCCCCAATAGCGCAGCAAGCCGCGGCGGGGCAGGGTTTTGCCGGTGAAGACCTCGTAGGCCACCAGCGACTGGCCCAGCGCGACTACCGCGGCGGCGATGAGACTGTCGATGACCAGGTCCGCCCAGCCGATGATGGCGGCTCGCTCCGCGGAGATAACCAGCGGCTGCAGCGGATCCTGATTGATGCGCTGGAAGACCCAGACGATGGCCCAGCCCACCAGCAGGCTGACCAGCACCAGCAGCGCCGAGCCGGATGCCAGCCAGGGGCGGGCGCGCCGGCGAGCCAGGTCACCCAGCAGCCGGCCGGTGGGGCCGGGGCGCAGCAGGGCATCCAGCGCCAGGCTCATACACAGCAGGATGTAGATGGGGTAGGCAATCGCCAGCAGCGGCAGGCCGGCCACCTCCAGCAGGGCGCGCGGGTCAGGCCGCCCGCCGGCGCCCAGGGTTAGCGTGCCCAAGTTGGGCAGGGGATTGGCAAACAACACCAGGCCGACCATGAGCAGCAGCCCGGCCGCGCCGGTCCACAAGCCCAGGCGGTGGCGACGGTGCAGGGCCGTAGCGGGATCGTCCCAAAAGCCGGAGTACCACAGCACCAGCACATACCAGGCCAGCGGCAGGGCAATGACCGGCCACCAGCCAAGGTGCCACCAGAAGTTGAGGCCGCGGGTGACCGTGTTGAGATCATAGGTGAGCAGGGCCGAATGTGCCACGAAGAACAGCCCGCCCAGCAGCAGGCTGGCGGCGATGAGCGGTGTGCCCCAATTGGAATTGGGAGTGCCGCCCAGCGGCGCGCGCCCAGGCTGTTGGCGCCGCGGGCGCTCGGCGTTGAGCGCTACGGTCAGGCCCAGCCAGATGAGCAGGCTGGTGTTGAAGAGCGAGATGGCCAGGGCGGCCCAGTCGAGGAAGAACTGGCCGGTCATGCCGCGCCGCTCTGCCACTCCACCCAGCGGCCAGCTTCATCCATCACGCGCGCCACGCCGTCGGCGTCCCAGGTGATGATGCGGTTGGTGTGGGCGATCAGCACGGCGCGGGTGCGGGCGACCTTCTCATCGGTGGCGGTGGCCGTCAGACCCCAGGCAGCATAGATTTGTCCATTGGTGCGGCTGATGGTGCGCTTGTCGCGGAAGCCGGAGCGGGCTGCTATCTGCTCATTGGTGAGCCCGCGCGCCAGCATGCCGGCCACGGCCTGCTCGTTGGGCTCCAGCAGGGCGAAGGGCGACTGCTCGTCCTTGTGGCGCACGGCCTGCACGCGGCTCTCAATCTCGGGGTCGATAAAGCTGCGGCCAGAAGCAGCATCGCGCAGCAGCGGGACGATCATCTGCGGCAGCAGGTAGTTGGATTTTCGGACGTAGGCGTAGTGGCTGAGGATGCCCGAGCGACGAAAGTCGCGGTAATAAGCGTCATCGTCCTGGATGGAATAGAACACCACCGGGAACCGCGGAAACTCGCGCCGCACGGCCACGGCGGCGGCCACGCCATTCATGGCGCCGGCCAGTTGCACGTCCATAAGGGCCACATCCGGGGCTGCCTCGCGCGCGCCGGCAGTCAGGCAATAGGCCAGGGCCTCCTCCCCGCTGGCGCAGGCGAAAGCCACCGTGCAATGGCCGGTGGCTTCCAGGCCGGTTTTGAGCGCGGCGCGCAGGTTGGCGTTGTCTTCGACAAGCAGCAGGTTGAGCATGGCGGAAATTGTACTCGGAGAAGAACCTAAACCCCCAACCTCACAGGCTCTAACTTGCGGTCGCGGCCACTCGCCCTCATACCCGGTTCCGTTCTGCCGCTGGGAGAGCATGGAGAAAAGCTAGTTTTTGCAGGGGCAGGCTAGTGCTCAGCACGCGCCTGCCCCTGCAAAAACTGGGAATTAGATGTAAGGCCCAATAGGCAATGTCGTCAAGCACTCAGGTGCGTAGAATACAGCGTCTGAGCGGTAGGAAGGCGGAGGCGGGAGGCATACACTGAATTGCAGGCCGGCTAAAAATGACCTTGACGGCCTAACAATGGGCAAGCGGGACTGCATGGGAACCATATTCTTTCTACTGGCGGTCTTGTTCATCTTTGTGTGTGTGGTTTTGCTGCTGTACCGGCTGGCGCGGCGGCAGTACGCGCCGGCCCGGACGACGGGCCTGATGTTGGGTGGCGGTGTTGGCATTTATATGGCCGTGCTGGTCATGACCTCCCTGACAAGCACTAGTGGCGTTTTGCCGTTGAGCCAGAACAAATGCTTCGATGAGTGGTGCGCCGCGGTGGTCAACATTGACCCGCTGCCGGCGGCCAATGGCTCTCAAGATTTTGCGGTGACGCTCAAGATCTCAAACACCGGCCGCGGCCGAGCGCAGCGACCGGACAGTCCGCATGTATTTGTCGTCGACATAGCCCAAAAGCGATACGACGTATCAACGGACGGGCAGTCCACCTATGAAAGCCAAATCGGCCAGCAGCCAGCCCTCAATCAACTGATCCAGGCCGGCACGGCGTTCACCACGACGCTTGTTTTTCGACTGCCGGCCGACTCGAAGGCCAATGTCGTGATCACCGAGGGCGGCTGGCCGACCTATTTCATCATTGGCGGCGAGGGCAGTTTGTGGCACAAGGAAAGTTTGACACCGCTTAACTGAATCGCGGAACAAGATATCTCCGATCCGCTGGGCTGCCGCAAAGGGACGGCTTTGGCCCTGTTTGCAAGGTGACGAATCCGCGGTCTGTACTCAGACGCCGCGATAGAATCTCAGTGGGCGCGCGAATGCGGTTCTCAGTTAGTTGGAGACGAAACTTTGATCAGACAAATTGTCCGGCATTGGCTGCCGCTGGCAGTGATTATCACCGGATTGTGCGGGCTGGTGTACGTAACGGCCCAGCAGGCGCTGCGGCTGGGCGGGAATGATCCGCAGATTCAACTGGCCCAGGACACAGCCGCTCGCCTGACGGCGGGCGAGCCACTGGCAAGTGTGGCGCCTACCCGGACACTGGACGTGGGCGCCATCTCGGCGCCGTTTACAATCGTTTATGATGATCAAGGCGACGTGCTGGCCGCCACCGGCCAACTGCACGGCCAGCCGCCCGGTTTGCCCGGCGGGGTGCTGGCCAACGTGCGGCAGCATGGGGAAGATCGGCTATCCTGGCAGCCGGAGCCAGGCGCACGCTATGCGGCGGTGGTGGAGCGGGTGACCGGGGCGCAGCCTGGTTTTGTATTGGTGGCGCGCTCGCTGCGCGAGACCGAACGGCTTATCGGTGTTGTCGAATCGCTGGCCCTGGCGGGCTGGCTGGTGCTGCTGGTGGCGAGTTTGGCGGCGGTGATGGTGGTGGAAATTGTGCTGCCGGCGGGGAAACGGGTGTGAGTGAAAATGTGTGGGGGTGTGGGCGTATGGGAGCGGGAAGATGGGAGCAAGTGAATGCCTAGCCAACTGATTAATGGTCGATATTTTGCGCCAGAGTCTATATTCTGGCGGATCAACCGGGAAGCGCTGATGGTGCTGTCGGGGCCGCGGGCGCTGCTGCTGGAGATGGCGCACCCGCTGGTAGCGGCCGGTGTGGCGGAGCACAGTGATTTTCAAGGCCAGCCGCTGCGGCGGCTGTTTCGGACCATCGGGGTGATGACCGCGGTCAATTTTGAGACGGGCGGCCGGGCGCACGCGGCGCTGGCGCACACCCGCGGCTGCCATGGCCAGGTATACGGCACACTGCCGGCGGACGTGGGGCCCTACCTGGCCGGCACGCCCTACAGGGCCAACGATCCGCTGCTGCAGTTGTGGGTGGTGGCAACTTTGCTGGACTCGGTGCTGGTGACGTATGAGCACCTGGTGCGGCCGTTGGCGCTCAAGGAAAAGCAAGCCTATTACAGCGCTGGGCTGCAATTGGGACGCGCCTTCGGCATTCCGGCCGAGCTGATGCCGCCGGAATATGACGACTTTCAGACCTATGTGGACGCCATGGTGGCTAGCGACGCGCTGACTGTGGGATCGCAGGCACAGGCGGTGGTGAACGCGCTAATGCGCTCGCGGATGCTGGGCCCAACCACGCGCCTGGCCAGCTTTGTGAGCATCGGCCTGACACCGCCACGGCTGCGGGAGGCCTTTGGCTTCCGCTGGACCGAGCGCGACGAGCGGCGCTTTCAGCGCCTGGGGCGGCTGTCGCGCAAGCTGCGGCCGTGGACGCCGGCGCCGCTGGTGGTTCACCCGCAGGCGCTGGTGGCGGAATGGCGGTTGCGGCGCGCTCACGGCTAGCGGAATTTGCACCGTGGAGTGCGCTGAGCACGCGGAGAAGACCTGGGGGCGCGGAGAGGTTGATAGGTTCTGTGTTGGCGCTGCTTCTGGTCAGCTTTAGCCTGCTGCTGGCAAAACGGATCGCCAGCTACTATTTGCTGCTTTTTTACCTGGCTGTATAGTTTTTATTCTACCTGTGGAATATCCTGGCCGGCGTAGCCCTCGGCTATGGCTTGTTTTTCCACCTGGCCGATCGTGATCCAGTGTTGTGGGCGGTGAATGCCGTGGGGTACCTGAGCTTTTTCGCGGCCGGATATTTCATGGTGCTGCTGCTCGTCCAGCACCGCACGTTCCAACGTCGAATCTAGGCTAACCCAAAGCTGGGCCGTAATCGTTCAAGATCGTCTGGCCGCTGGCCATGACTATCCTTTCGCGTTGCTGTGTTCCGGTCACCCATCGACCAATTGACCAGTTGACCAATCGACTACAGGCCCCATGGACCAACCCCTGCTTACATTTCTGAACCAAACAATGGCGCATCCAATTTTGGATGCCGTGGCCGTGGCGCTGAGCACCTGGGGGCTTGCCCTGTGCCCGGCGCTGGGGATGGCGCTGCTGCTGAGGCAGGAGCGACGACGGGCAGGCGCCGTGGTGCTGGCGGGGCAGGCGGCGGCGCTGGGGGCCTGCCTGGTGTTTCAATACACCATCTTGCGCCCACGACCAACCGGGGTGCGGCTGATCCTGGCCGCGCCGAATTTTCCATCGTATCCCAGCGGACACGCGGCGATTGCCTTTGCAGCGGCTGTAGTTCTAGTGCTGGTCTTCCAGCGCTGGTGGCTGGTCCCCCTGGCGCTGGGCGCGGCGGCGCTGATCAGCTTGAGCCGGGTGTATCTGGGGATGCACTACCCGTCGGACATCGCCGGTGGCGCCGTGCTGGGTGCGGCGATGGGGGCGGCCAGCTATGGGCTGCTGGCGGCCGGCGCGCGTGGGCCGGCTGCCTGGCGCTGGCTGCTTTGGCCGCAGGTGGGGCTGATTGTGGTGGCGTCGCAGATCGCCTATCTGGGCTTGCTGCCCGGTTGGCTGCGGGCGGTGCCGGGCTACGACAAGGTACTGCATTTTTTGCTATTCGGGCTGGCGGCGTTCTGGCTGCACGCCTGGTTGGTGGGGCGGCGCTGGGCCTGGGTGGGCCGGCTGCCGGTGGCGTTGCTGCTGCCATTCGCACTGGCGGCAGCGGACGAATTTGCCCAGCGCTGGTCGCCGGTGCGGACGTTTGACTTGCTGGACCTGGCCAGCGACCTGGCGGGGATGGTGGTGTTCTTCGCGCTGGCGGTGGCGGTGATGCGGATGGCGCGCCATGATCCACTCCATATTTGAGATATGCGTGAGCCTGCTGCTCCAAGCTGGCCAGGCGCTGGGGATTGGCTACGAGGCCATCAACGTGTGGGTGTTTGTCATTGTCTGGCCAGCGATTACCGTGGCGATGCTCGGGGTGATTGTGTGGCAACGGGCGGAGATCCGGCGGCTGAAGGGGGGATGAACAATAGGGGCGAGGGTGTGCACAAATGTGGTCGCTGAGGCTCATCCCCAAAGGGGCGCGTGGCGTCGCGCGCGACCGAGATGTGCGGTCTGAGGCAGCGCATTTGCGCGGTACAGAAACCGACAGGCGCGCAGGACAGGCCGCGAGGCCCATCCCCTACGGGGCGCGTTGCGTCGCGCGCGGCCGTGACGCAAGGCCCAAGCCAGCACGTTCGCCCTCAGAGTAGACAGTCATAGAGGGTCGGATAATCCAGTTTCTGGCGTCAACACGTGCCGCGCGCGGCATGACCACTCAAGGTGACAATCAAAGATGGTCGATGAGGCCTTGCTGCAGTCCAGACATGGCGGACCAGGGGTCGCACAATGGGTGTAGCGAGTCACCCACCTTGCGAACTTTTGAGTCTTTGTGTCTTCGTGGTGATGCATTTTCATGGAGGTTACACAAAATGAAAGTCAAGATGATCCTCCCGGCGTTGACCGAGGCCACCAGCCCATTCTGGCGGCCGATCAAGTATCACCTGTTCCCGCCGCTGGGGCTGGCAACACTGGCGGGCTATCTGGACTCGGACGACGAGGTGGTTTTGCAGGACGAACACGTGGAGCGGCTGGACCTGGACGACGCGCCGGAGCTGGTGGTGATCCAGGTGTACATCACCTCAGCCTTTCGGGCGTATGAGCTGGCGGATCACTACCGGCGGCGCGGGGCGCATGTGTGCCTGGGCGGGCTGCACGTGACCTCGCTGCCGGAGGAGGCGGCCGCGCACGCCGACACGATCTTCCTGGGGCCGGGCGAGGATATCTGGCCGGCGTTCCTGGCCGACTATCGCGCCGGCCGGCCGGGCACGCGCTACGTGTCGCAAGTGCGCACATTGGTCGGGCTGCCGCCCATCCGGCGCGACTTGATCCGGCGGCAGTTGTATCTGGTGCCAAACTCGATTGTGGTCTCGCGCGGCTGCCCGCATAGCTGCGATTTCTGCTACAAGGACGCGTTTTTCGAGGGCGGCAAATCGTTCTATACCCAGACGGTCGACGACGCGCTGGCGGAGATCGACCGGCTGCCAGGACGGCACCTGTACTTTCTGGATGACCACCTGTTCGGCAATGCGCGGTTTGCCTCGGCGCTGTTCGAGGGCATGCGCGGCATGGGACGGCTGTGGCAGGCGGCGGGCACGGTGAAGGCGGTGCTGGCGCCCGACCTGTTGGAGAAGGCAGCGGCCTGCGGGCTGCGCAGCCTGTTCGTCGGATTTGAGACCATCAGCCAGGACAATCTGCGCGCGCATCATAAATACCAGAACCTCGACCGTGACTACACCGGCGCCATTCGCCGCTTACATGACCTGGGCATCATGGTCAACGGCAGCTTTGTGTTCGGGATGGACGCGGATGATGAGACGGTTTTCGCGCGCACCGTGGACTGGGCCGTGAGCCAGGGGATCGAGACCGCCACCTTTCACATCCTGACGCCCTATCCCGGCACCGGGCTGTATCAGCGCATGGTGAAGCAGGGGCGGCTGTTTCACAGCCACTGGGACCTATTTGACACGCGCCATGTGGTCTTCCAGCCGGCATTGCTGGCGCCGGCGGTGCTGGAAGCCGGCTACTGGCAGGCCTATCGCGATTTTTATAGCTGGGGTTCCATCCTGCGCGGCGCACGGACCAAGTCCAACCCTGTGGATGGACTGCGGCACGCGGCCTATGCCGGCGGCTGGAAGAAATTCGAGCCGATGTGGGATTGGGTGATCCGGGCGAAACAGGTGGGGCATTTGCTGCCGGTGCTGGAGGAAATTCTGGAGACGTTTGGAAAGCGGCCATCAACGCGGGCGGAAGGACAAGGCGCGAGGCTTGAACCGCAAAGCGCGCGAAGCGCGCCAAGAATGCAAGAAGCTGGGGAGGTGGAAGGCTGAAAGAGGTCGGTTAGCCTCTTAGCCCGCTGGCGACCAGCCCCTGGATGAAATAGCGCTGGAAGATGAGATAGACCAACGCCGGCGGCCAGAGGACGACCATGATGCTCAGAAACGCCAAGGGGTCAGGGGGGCCGGAGTAGGTGCCTGTGCCGATGCCGGCGACGAGCAGGGTGATGGGCCCAAAGAGCCGGGGTTGATAGACGTCGGGGATTATCAGACTCGGCCACAGGTAATCATTCCAGATGGTCAGAAAGATGATTGTGATCAGCGCGGCCGCGGTGGGTCTCAGCAGCGGGCCATACACGCGGAAGATAATGGTCATCAGGCCAGCGCCGTCCATCTTAGCCGAGTCCTCGTATTCGGTGGGCAGCATGTCGTAGTTCTGCTTGAACAGGAAAATGGCAAAGGGCGACACCCAGCCGAAGAGAAAGAGCGAGCGCATGTCATTGAGGAGACCCTGGCCGCCATGGCCGAAAATGTTGTTGCCCCCGAAGAGCGGGAACCGGGCGACCATCAAATACATCGGCACGATCAGGATCATGGCGGGGATGAGCATGCCGGACAGGAAAAGCAAAAAGAGCTTGTGGCGGCCGGGGAAATTCAACTTGGAGAAGATATATCCGCCGAACAGCCCCACGAAGAGCCCGAGCGCGATATAGAACAGACACCGCAAGAGGGTGAACACATAAGCCTGCCACAGGCCGATGTTCCACCATTCGACCAAGAAGTCCAGGTTGAAGGTGTTCGGGATGGGCAGCAGGACGGTATTGAGCAAACGGTCGGGCGTCGTGAACGCGGCCAGCGCCATGTAGAGCGTTGGATAAAACACCAGGCCGGTGGCGACGATGAGAAAGAGATACATCAAGCCGCGCGTCAGGACTTTGCTCGTTTGCATGTGATTCACACCCCCAGATAGGAACCAGAACGATTCAACCCTTCAACCCACTGGCGACCAGCCCCTGGATGAAGTAGCGCTGGAAGACCAGATAGACCACGGCCGGCGGCCAGAGGGCGAGCAGGATGAGCAGCAGCTCCGCCGGGCAGGCCCGGCCGGACGACGAGGTGGGCGAAATACCGACTCCGGCGATGGCCACGGTGATGGGCGGAAATTCAGGGCGATCGGTCAGGATCAGGCTGGGCCACAGAAAGTCGTTCCAGAGAGTCAGGAAAGTCACCACGATCAGGGCGGCGATGGCGGGCTTGAGCAGCGGGCCATACACGCGGAAGATGATGGTCAACAGGCCGGCCCCGTCCATTTTGGCCGCGTCCTCATAATCAGTCGGCAGCATGTCGTAGCTCTGCTTGAACAGGAAAATCGCAAATGGCGGCACCCAGCCGAAGATGAACAACGAACGGGTATCGTTGATGAGACCCCGTCCGCCCTGGCCGAACAGATTGTTGCCGCCAAACAGCGGGAAGCGGGCGACCATCAAATACATGGGCACAATCAGGATGATGGCGGGCATCACCAGGCCCGACAGGAACTACAGAAAGAGCTTGTGGCAGCCGGGGAAATTCAGCTTGGAGAAGATATATCCGCCGAACAGCCCCACGAAGAGCCCGAGCATGATATAGAACACACAGCGCCCCAGCGTGAAAGCATACGCTTTCCACAGGCCGTTGTTCCAGGCGCCGGCGAGGGTGCCCAGGTTGAGGGTGTTGGGGATGGGCAGCAGGATCGTCTCGCGCAGCCGGCTGGGTGTCGTGAACGCGGCCAGCACCAAGTACACCACTGGATACAGTAAGAGGCCGGTCGAGACGAACAGAAAGAGATGAGTTAAACCACGTGTGACAGCTTTATTGACGTGCATGCGAGTCCCACTACCTGACTGCTAACAGCGATTATCGCGGCGCCGAAGGTCTCAATGCCACACAATGGCCAACGCCAGCCCCACCACCAGGCCCATCAGCGCGCCGCCAATGACATCCGACAGATAATGCACGCCCATGGCGACGCGCGCCAGCGCCACCAGCGGCGCCCACACCAGCAGCAGCCAGGCCAGCCAGGCCGGGCCAAGCCCCGCGGCCAGCACGGCCAACATCACCATGCGGGCGGCGTGGCCAGACGGGAAGGAGTGCGGGTCTGTCTTGCGATAGATGGCGCCCCATTCGCCCTTGGGCCGCTGGCGCTTGAAGGCTCGCTTGACCAGGAACACCAGCAGCGCCAAGCCAATGATTGCCAACACCAGGCGGACCGCGTACAGCTTGCCTTCCGAGCCGGAGAGCAGCCACACGGCGGCCAGCCCTGGGCCCCAGAACCAGCTATCGCCAGAGTGGGCC